>NZ_JBTEKS010000316.1:0-5206 GCF_054333355.1 Methylomagnum sp.
CCGCCCGGAATTGGCAATGGCCGAGAAGGCACTGGGCGTGGCGCGGTGAGCGCCCTGTCTACGGCGGGTTCTTCCTACGCCGCCTCCCGCAGCACATAGTGAATGACGATGTCGTCATAGGGCGCGAACACCCCGCCATCCCGCTTTTCCAGCAGCCCAAGCTCAGCCAACAGGCCGATGTCCGCATGGACGTTCTTGTAATCCCGTTCGATGGCCTGGGCGATTTGCCGGACATTCAAGCCCTCATTGCGGGCAATGAACCGCAACAGTTCCATCCGCTTCTCCGTGAATGTCGCCAGCAACTGCTTCTCGGAAGAAAAATTAAGACCGGGTGTGGATTCCGGCATGGCCTCGCCCGCATCCACCCGCGCCGCCCATGCCAATAATCGGGCCTGCTCGGCTTTGGGGTCGATAACGCCGATTTCGATGCGCTTCATACGATCTCTCCTGAAAGTGTTTCGATGTCCTCCGCGAAATCCGCCAGCAGCTTCGTCAAGGATTCAAAGCGGTAAGGCACTTCCTGCTCATCGGGACCGATATGCTTGTGGTCGCCCTTGCCCTGTTCGTTGTCGTACCGGACGATGGTGGTTCCGTGCCTGCCGCAATAAAGCCGGTATTTCAGGCCATGCGGTCGCTCGGTGGTCGCGGCGGGTAATTGCCAAATCAGCCGCTGAATCAGTCGGCCATCCGCGAGAACGGTTTTGGTACCGAGCAGTAACTTGGCTTTCATTATGGCATTCTAGGCCATAGCCAGTGGGTGCTGAAAGTCCGCTCAGACCGACGCGGTTTTCAAAACCGAGCTGGTCTTTGCCCTTGTCGCATTACATCCCCATCAATATCCGCAATCGGGCCAACACCGCTTGAACAGCCCCCGCATCGGCCCTGCCGCCGCTGTATTCCGCACGTCGCGCCCGCCAATCCAAATTCTTGACGTGATCGGCCAGCAACCACGCCCGAAATGCTGCCCGCCGTGACGGGCACTTCAAACGGATAACCCTTGACCTTTGAAGTAATCGGACAAAATACGCCCCGCCCCGTTAGGCGGTTATAGCGGCTATCGGAAAGCACCAAGGCGGGACGCCTGCCAGCCTGTTCCTGGCCTTGTTGCGGATCGAAGTTCAGCCAAACCACGTCGCCGCGTTCCGGGACATATCCTCCGGCTACCATGCTTCCGAACCTTCCGGTTTGCCCCACTCAACATCCAAGGCGTCGGGCAAGTTTTCAGGCGTGATACCGGCCAGCAAAGTGTCAAGGTCGGGGCTTTCGGAAGCGGGGCGCACCGTCAGGGTGCCGTGGTCGGAAAGCTCCATTTCCACGGCTTGCCCGACATGCAAGCCGCACAAACGAAGCGCCTCCGGTGGAATAACCACAGCAGCGCTTTGTCCCCAGAGGCCAATCGAGCTATGCAGCGTTTTCATAAGCGACCCTATCGAATGATGCGAATCAACATCTTACCCTTGCAGCCCGCGAGCGATGAAGTATCCATGTAGACCGACCCGGTTTTCAAAACCGAGTCGGTCTTTGTCCTCACCGCAAATAAACCCCATCCTCCCCAATCTTCCCCGGCCCATCCAGCACGTAAATCCCCGCCGAGTTGCCGTTGACATGGAACGACAAGCGCCCGTTATCCGCCCACGCCTCCCGCCCGGTCACGGCATCCCGATACACCCCCGCCCGCACGCCCTCGACGGTAATGTGCTGATCCCCGCCCATCGCCAAGCCCACCACGGCATAGCTGCCGCCCGCCGAATAATCCCGGATGAAGCTCATCCCGCCGCCCCATTCGGACACCCGCGCCATCCCCGCCTTCTGTAGCGCCGGAACCGCTCGCCGGATTTGATTCAGCCGCCGGATATGCCGGTACAACGGATGGCTTTGGGTTGCGGCGATGCGTCCGTCGGCCAAATGGTCGCCGAAGTAGGCCCGGCCCGTCTGGTCCAGGGTGTCCCGCTCGCCCGCCACGTCCTGCGGCGCGCCCTTCATGAATTCGATTTCCTCGCCGTAATACAGGCAGGGAATGCCACGCACGGTCCAAATCAGGTTATAGGCCGCCGCCGCCATCCATTGCTCGCCCTTGAAGCGGTACTTGAAATCGTTGTCCGGGCCGACATCGTGGTTTTGCAGGAAGGTCACAAGCTGGGTGGCGTCGCCATAGATCCAGTCCATGCCGAACACATGCCCGGTGCCGCCGTAGGTGCCCTTGCTCACCGTGTCGCGGAAGGTGGAGAACAGCCCGAAATCCAGTTGCGGGAAACCGGAATCGCCGCCCGAATTCGGGTTGCGCGGATCGTCGCCCAAGCGCGTGTACCACCAGGGCCGAATCTGCGAGGGGCCGTTGTCGCCGCCGCCCATGTCGCCCCAGCCGTAGCCCTTCACCAGATTCTCGCCGAACACGAACAGCCCCGGCTTGTGGGCCTTCCAGGCGTTGACGTATTCCAGCAGGTTGTCGCGCTCGATGTGCTTCACCGTGTCGATGCGTAGCGCGTCCACGCCCATGTCGAGATAGCGGTTGATGGACCCGGTGAGGTAATCCTTCACGTTCTGGCGGCGGGTGGCGAGGTCGATGCAGTCGCCCGCCAAATGCTTGGTTTGCAGCGGATGGGCGCTTTCCCAATCGCCGCCGCAGATGAAGCCGTCCTGGTGATACCACTCCGGGTCCAAATTATTCGCGTCGATGCCGAAGAACCGACCGGGGTTATAGCCGGGCTTGGGCACGGTTTCGCCGGTCTTGGGATCGACCAGCGGCTCGATGCCGTCGGGGTCTTTTGAATGGCGCTCGCGATACCACTCGGGAGCGACGGGGTTGTCGATGTCGTCGCGGTTCGGCCAAGCGTAATTGCCGAGGCTGCCCTGGTACGGCCCGTTATTGATGCGGCCCGGCTCGGAACCCTGCGGCACGTAGTATTTGATGGGCAGATGGTCGATGTGGACCTGGCCCCGGATGCCGTACTGGCAGGAATGGTTGACCACCACATCCTGGATGATTTTGATCCCCTTGGCGTGGGCCGCGTCGATGAGGTCTTGATAGGTGGCGTCGGGCGATTCCAAACGCGGGTCGATGCGGGTCCAGTCATAGGCGTGGTAGCCGTGGTAATCCAGCCCGGAACGGTTCTCCACCGGCGGCGTGATCCATATCGCGGTGAAGCCCAAGTCCTTGATGTAGTCGAGCCGCTGAATCAGCCCCTTGAAATCGCCGCGCCAGTGGGGGTCTTCCGCTTCGCCCGTGACCGGGTTGAACTTGATGCGGTCGCGGCAGAAGAAATTGTTGGACGGGTCGCCATCGTAAAAGCGCGTGGTGATGAGGAAGTAGATGGTCTCCTCGCGGAAATCGCCGCGCTGGTGGACCGGGGCCGGTTCCGGCAGCGGCGCTTTCTTGGCGGCGGAACGGGCGGGCTTCTTGGTTTTTTTGTCGGCGGGAGCAGGGGAGGGCGGATGGTCGGACCAGCGGCCATCCTCGAACCAGCCATCCCGGTGCCAGGCCAAATCAGCGGTCTGTCGGCCGTGCCCGTCGTTGAAGACGAAGCTCGCGCCGCCGTCGCCGAAGTCGTGGGCGAACCAGCCGCCGCCTTCGGATCGCATGGGGACGCCGGGCCAGGAGCTACAGGTGGCCTCGTGGCCCGCCTGCCAATAATGGATGTGAACGGTGTCCGCCCAATCGGCGGGTTTTTTGAAATGTACGGTGAAATTGGACATGGATGGTTGTTATTAAACGAAGGTTTCCGGGAGGACGTTTGTCCTCAGTAAATTAGGGATTCATATATGCCGCTGTTAAAATTGTTTATTTAAAGCAACACTGCGTTTGGGTTTCGATGCTCTTAGCCGAATAGGACGTTGTATGGGATTTGTTATTAAAGGGATTCCTTGCCGCTATATTTAACATTTTGTGAATGGTTGCGCCCCATTCGGGGGTTGGTTTTATACATCACAATCAAATCACTTCACGACTATACCAATAAGAAACATTTCAATCATGCAATTGCCGGTTACTTCAGATTCGATTCAAATTCCTCCGTTATCTGTGTCGGTGGTCGTTCCGGTCTATCGGGGCGGTGCCGAATTCCGGCGTTGCCTGGCGGGTTTGTCCGCCCTGTCGCCGCCCGCCGAGGAAATTATCGTGGCGGTGGATGGGGAGGACGACGGTTCGGGCAGCGCCGCCGAGGCACTGGGCACCACGGTGATCCGGCTGCCCCGCCGCTCCGGGCCCGCCACCGCCCGCAACGCCGGGGCGCGGCTGGCCCGGGGCGACATCCTGTTCTTCATGGACGCCGACGTGGTTCCCGCCCCGACCGTCATCGCCCAGGCGCGCCATGCCTTCGCCGCCGATGCGGGCCTGGCCGCCCTGTTCGGCTCCTACGACAATGCCCCGGGCGACCCCGGCTTCCTGTCCCAGTACCGCAACCTCCTGCACCATTACGTGCATCAAACCGGCGAGGAACACGCCCACACCTTCTGGACCGCCTGCGGCGCCGTGCGGCGCGAGGTGTTCCGGGCCATGGGCGGCTTCGACGAGAACATCGACATCCCGGCCATGGAGGACATCGATCTGGGCTACCGGCTGACCGGGGCCGGCCACCGCATCCGTCTCGCCAAAGACATCCAGGTCAAGCACCTCAAGCGCTGGGACGCGCTCACCATGCTCCGCACCGACATCTTCCAGCGGGCCATACCCTGGACTCGGCTGCTGCGGCGCGAAGGCCGGATCCGCAATGACCTGAATCTGCGTGCCGACAGCCGCTGGAGCGCCGTGCTGGCCTGGGTGGGGTTGGCCGCGCTGGCCGCCGGCCTGTTCCAGATCGAAGCGGCCTATGTGGCCGGCGCGGCGGGGGCGGGGCTGCTGTGGCTGAACGCGCCGCTGTACCGTTTTTTCCAGCGCCAACGGGGATGGCGCTTCGCGGCGCGGGTGATACCCTGGCATTGGCTATATTATCTGTACGGCAGCGCGGCCTTCGCCTTCGTGCTGGTGGCGGAGCGCATCAAATCGCTGCCATCTCGCTGACAATCCAGCGGAACCGAACAACCACAACGCCAACAGACTTTTCCGCAGATTTTCATGAGTACACTCCATACCGTCATCGTGGGGGCCGGCCCCGCCGGGCTCACCGCCGCCTATGAATTGGGCCGACAAGGCGCTTCCGCCGTGGTCCTGGAAGCCTCGGAGGAGATGGGTGGCTTGTCCCGCACCGCCACCCACCGCGACTACCGCTTC
>NZ_JBTEKS010000317.1:0-5185 GCF_054333355.1 Methylomagnum sp.
GAACGTCGTCTTCCCGCGCGGTCGTACGAGGACGATGCCGCGCACGCGCTCGATCACCGCGGTGCGGCGCAGCACGGGCCAGGCGGCAGGGCAATCGCGCTATGCCCCTCTGGTCCCCTCTCCCACCGGGAGAGGGTTGGGGTGAGGGGATTCCTACCGGTGCTTTGTCGGCCATTGAATGACGTGATAGGTGTAGGTCGGGCAGGTATTTCCTGCCCGACGCCTCGGCCAGACCGCCGCGTCGGGCATGAGTACACGCCCGACCTACCCCAGACATCGCGAGATTGCCCTGATCCGAAACACCGCCGCCCTTCCGCCATCCCAATTCTTGCGCCATCATGGCCGACCGTTTTTCCGCCCTGGATTGTAGTTATGAAATACCTGCCCATTTTCCTAAAGCTCACCGGGCAAGCCTGCCTCGTAATCGGCGGCGGCGAGGTCGCGGCCCGCAAAGTCGCCTCCCTGCGGCGCAGCGGTGGCCGGGTCACGGTGCTGTCCCCCAACTTGTGCGAGGCGCTGGCCGCGTTGCTGGCCGACGGGAAGATTGCGCATCGCCCCAAGACCTTCGAACCCGCCGACGTGGCGGATTTCCGGCTGGTGATTTCCGCCACCGACCGCCGCGAAGTCAACGAGAGCGTCGCCGCCGCCGCCGAGGCGCGGGGCATTCCGGTCAACGTGGTGGATTGCCCGGAACTCTGCTCGTTCATCTTCCCCGCCATCGTGGACCGCGCCCCGGTGGTCATCGCCGTATCGACCGGCGGCGCTTCGCCGGTGCTGGCCCGGCTGGTGCGCGCCCGCTTGGAAAGCGCCCTGCCCGCCGCCTACGGCAAGCTGGCCGAGTTGGCCGAGCAATTCCGCACGCGGGTCAAGGCGGCCATCGGCGATTCCTCGCGGCGGCGCTTGTTCTGGGAACGGAATCTACAAGGCCCGGTGGCTGAACTGGTGTTTTCGGGCCGGGAGGCGGAGGCGGCAGCGCGGCTGGAAAGCTTGATTCAAGCCGAAGCGGCGGGCGGGGCGGCGGAACAAACCGGCTTCGTGTCGCTAGTCGGCGCGGGGCCGGGCGATCCCGATTTGCTGACCCTGCGGGCGTTTCGGACCATCCAGGAGGCCGACGTGGTGGTGTACGACCGGCTGGTGTCGCCGGACATCATGGCCTTGGTGCGGAACGACGCGGAGAAGATTTACGCGGGCAAGGAGAGCCGCCGCCACACCTTGCCGCAGGACCAAATCAACGCGCTATTGGTGCGGCTCGCCAAGCAAGGCAAGCGGGTGGTGCGGTTCAAGGGCGGCGACCCCTTCATCTTCGGGCGCGGCGGCGAGGAAATCGAGACCTTAATGGAGAAAGGCATTCCGTTCCAGGTGGTGCCCGGCATCACCGCCGCCTCGGGTTGCGCGGCCTATGCGGGGATTCCGCTGACTCACCGGGATTTCGCCCAGTCCGTGACCTTCGTGACCGGGCACTTGAAGGAGGGCGAAATAGGCGGGCTGGATTGGGAGCGGCTGGCCCGGCCCGATCAAACCCTGGTCATTTATATGGGCCTGCAAGGCTTGGAACGTATCCGCGAGGCGTTGCTGGCCCACGGTGCCGCGCCCGACACACCCGCCGCGCTGATTCAGCAGGGCACCACGCGCCACCAGCGGGTGATTACCGGGACCGTGAACACCTTGCCCGCGTTAGTGGCCGAGTCGAAGGTGAGTGCCCCGACCTTGGTGATCGTGGGCGGGGTGGTGAGTTTGCATGGGAAGTTGGCGTGGTTTCGGGGGGAGGATGCGTAGCGGGTGGGTTGGGGTGAGGCACGAACCCCAACAATTCGAGGACGGGTGATGGTTGGGGTTCCTGTGTCACCCCAACCTACGACCCTTTGTTTCGTCCCAAGCAATCATGGGCATAGCTTCCGTCACATCCGAGCGTAGGCGGACGCGGCCACCAGACTAGCCCCGCCCAAATAGCCGACCGTGGTGAGCAGGCAGCTAATACTCATCAACAGGCGAAACGCGGCGGTGGGTTCGGGTTTTAGGCTGGGGTTGATGGCGCGGATTAGGAAGAGTCCGGCATTGCCGATGGCGCCCAGGCACATACTCAGAATGATGAAGGTCGGCGCTTTGATTTGAAACTGGCTGAATAGCAGATAGAACGCGAAGAGAAACAGGGACATCAATAAGTAGTCTATATGCGATTTGAGGAGGTCTTCGGTGCCGGGGATGAGTTTGGCGAGTGCGCTGGCTGGGTTGGTGAAAATGATGACCAGCATCCAGGCTTCGATTAGGGCGAGGGTTAGGGATAGGCTGCCGGTTAAAATTAGTATTTCGTTTGACATTGGGTTTTGCTTTGTTGATTTGAGTTTAACTTAGAGACATTAAAAAGCCCCGTTTTTGAGGATGGGGCTTTTTTGTTGGGATATCGGTAATGCCCAAGAATCGTAGGCTGGGTTGAGGAACGAAACCCAGCGGTTTGCGACGGATAAGCGGGGTTTCCGCAAAGCTTCAACCTAACCTGCGGACCTGTTAGGTCGGATGTAATCCCTCGACATACCGGCCTGGGATGATGGGTTTCGCTGCGCTCTACCCATCCTACGCGGGCTGCGCCCCCGCCGAAGCGTTCCCTTCCCCCCCTCCCCGTGTGGTTATAATGTGCCGCCCGTGCAACACCCGGCGGGCATTCTCCATCATCCACTCACCCACAACAACAAGGGGTTTCCCATGAAGCTGATGAAACACGCCCCCGCCGCGCTGCTGCTGGCGGGTCTTACCCTGTCCACCACGGCATCGGCGGGGCTGTTCACCCGCCCCGGCGGGATGGTCTACGACAGCGATTTGAACATCACCTGGCTGGCGGACGCCAACTACGCCCTAACCTCGGGCTACGACGCCGATGGCGTGATGAACTGGGACGCCGCCGTGGCCTGGTCGGACCAACTGGTCTACGGCGGCTACAGCGACTGGCGGCTGCCGACCTCGGAGACGTGTTTTGGCTACGACTGCACCGACAGCGAGCTGGGGCATTTGTTCTATTCGGAACTGGGAGTCACGGCGTACAATTCGATCCTGACCGGCAACGCCACGGAACTGGCCAAGTTCACCAATATCCAGTCCTACCTGTACTGGTCGGGTACGGAGTACGCGCCCGATCCCATTGACGCGTGGAGCTTCGATACCTACGTCGGCTTCCAGGGCCGCGACGGTAAGCTCTTTGAGTTGTATGCGTGGGCCGTGCGCTCCGGTGACGTCGCCGCCGCAGTGCCGGAGCCGGGAAGCCTGATGCTGCTGGGGAGCGGCGTGGTGGCCTGGATCGGCGGCGGATGGAAGCGGCGGCGTGGATGATTCGGTGATTCGGGTCATTCGGCCCTTTGGGGGGTGCAGGGGGCAGCACGTAGGATGTGGTGACGAAGGAACCGCATCGTTCGCGATTGATGCGGTTCGTGCCTCACCGCATCCTACGGCCCTGCTTTGATACTGCATAAATCAATTAAACCCACCGCCCTCGATACCAACATTAACCCGAATTCACGCCCACCCTCGACCCCAACCACTCCCGCCAAACCGCCAACCCAATCGCCAAAATAACCGGCCCCATAAACAACCCAATAAACCCAAACCCGGTCAATCCCCCCAATACCCCCAACATAACCAACACAAAAGGAATGCGCGTGGTGCGGCTGATTATCAAGGGCCGGACCAAGTTATCCACCCAACTCACCACCAAAGCCCCCCACAAAAGCAAAGCCACCCCCGCCCAATGCTGCCCGTGGAAAATCAGCCACAGCGACGCCCCCACCCACATCACCACCGTGCCGAACGGAATCAGCGCAATGAACATCGTCAACAAGGTCAGCAACGCCGGAGCCTGCATCCCCACACCCCAATACCCCAATCCGGCCACGGCACCCTGCACAATCGCCGTCATCACAATGCCGTAAAACACCGCCTTGGTCGTGGTTTCAGCGGTGGCGAGATAAGCGTCGGCCCACCCGCCCAAACCCCGCACCAAACCTAGCCGAACCTGCTCGGCCAGCACATCCCCATCCCGGTAAAAAAAGAACATCAAGAACAGCGTGAAAATCCATTTCGCCGCCAGAAATCCAGCCCCTTCCAACATACCCAGCAGCTTCCCGGAAATATTGGCGAGCTTGGGCAATCCGTATTGGCGGACCAGCCCTTGCAGCGTCTCGAACTGGTCAATCACCACCCGCAGCTCGTCGCCGACCAAAGGAATGCGGGCAACCCAGGGCGGCAGTTCGGGCTTGCCCTCCAGCCAACCCGGCAATTGGCGGAGGAAATCGGCGAGTTCGCTTTGCAGAATCACGCTCAAAGTCAGCAGCGGCACCAACACCGCCGCGCCCAGCACCATCACCAGAACCAGGGCGCTCCACCCGTTGCTACCGCGCAGCCGACCGCGCAGCCAAGCGTGCAGCGGCCAAGTGGCGTAAACCAAGATAATCGCCCAGATAACAGGCTCAAACAGTTCCGCCAAAACCCGGTAAATCAAGTAACCGAGTCCGGCCAGAAACAGCGCGGAATAAAGTGGACGGGGGGGATTGTTCATGGCAAAAACTTCCTGATATAGACGTCGTTGGAAGGAAATCTTCATTTGACCACCATCACCCCGGCCCTCTCCCAGAGGGAGAGAGGGCAAAATGCTGTTTCGGGTATATTCAACCCACCAATGCCAAAAGCCGCGTCAGAATCCTATCATTTATAACTGCTTGGGTATGCTCGGAATATTGCGCGGCGAAATTTTGGGCGGCGACACGGTATTCCCCCCGGTTAAGAATTTCCCCTATCAGCGCGAGATAATCCGGTTTTTCGTTAGGTTCCGGGGCCACCAAACCCGCCCCACACTCTTCGACCCGACGCGCCGTCATATATTGCTCAAGATTGGTGGGCAATAACAATAGGGGTATTCCCGCCTGCAACATGCCACACACCGTGCCGTGTCCCGCATGACAAAGCGCCAAATCGCACGCGGAGATTAAACGGTTAAGGCGCACCGGGCGCGGCACAATGGTGAGGCGTGGGGAAGCATGTTTATCTATCCGGGCTTGAGCAAGGCCGGGGCAAAACAATAGGACTTACGCAGAAACTTGAAGCTTCCGCAGAACCCCAGTGGTTCATGCTTGAAAATTAAGCGAAGGCCAAGGGTATTGACGGGCGCCTAAGTTGCTCCCTCATATACCCGGAGAGAAGG
>NZ_JBTEKS010000318.1:0-5114 GCF_054333355.1 Methylomagnum sp.
CCTTACATCCCCCGCCCCCACCGGCAACTCCACCGTATAGTAATCAGCAGTAATCGCCGCCCCGGTCTCACTCGGATATGCCCCGCGATTCTTCATCGCCAGCACGGTCTCGCCCTTCGCGGTACGCAATACCAGATTCACCCGCCTCACCCCGGAAATATCGAACACAAAGGTATGCACCGTGCCCTCCCGAGGCGCGTCCAGCAGGCAACCCCGCCCCCAGCGCTTGCCGCCCGGATTCTCCGGCGTCACCCACGGCGCGAAAATGGTCGGTCCCGTCCGGTCGGTCCCGGCGGACAACAGCCCATCCAGCGCCGAACGCAGCAGCCGATAGCCCTTGTTGGCCGCGTCGGTCACTTGCTGATCCCACACATGCTGGCCGGTCCAGTACCAATAGCAGCTGGTCTCGGCGGTCAGCATCAACCGCGCCGCCTCATCCAGCCCCGGCAGATTGGGCGCCCGGTCCTCCAGGCTATGAACGATATTCTGGAACGCCGTCAGCACCGCCCACGAATTCAGGTCCGGCGAATACGGCTGATCGTAGCGGCTGAACCACTTCATGAACTGCGGGTCGCCGTTGTCCGCCCCGCTCCACGAGCCGGGTTCGAGGTGAATGGCCCCCGCCGGGTCCGGCGGGAAGCGTTGCAGATAATCCTCCGTGGTGGTCAATTCAAAACGCGGGTCGCCTTGCAGCCAGCGCACCAGCTCGCCGGTGTTGTGCCGATAGTAGCTATCCGCCCCGCCGCCGTGGTTGTCGCCGTCGGAATGCAGCAGGAAGAACGGCGGATGGGCCGGGTCGAAACTGCCGCTCTCCACGATGCGGTTGTAGACCTGCCCCAGCACATCCGGGTATTGCAAGGCGCCGAAGCCGCCCCGCGCATCCTCGTTGCCAATGTAGCGCTCGGCGGGCACGGCGATGATCTTGTGGGTCTGGCCGTCCGGGTCCGTGTAGGCCACGTATTCCGGCTTCAGGAGCGAGGGCGCAACCAGCGAACCGGCCCAAATATTGTGCAGTTGCAGCCAGTCGTTCACCGGCGGATTGGCCTGCTCCGCCGGGTTGGGCGGCAACATGCCCTCGCCGATACCGGCGTAGGGATAATCCTGGCAAGCGCGGAAGCGGTGGATGGAATCGTAAATGACCGCCGTGACGCCCGCTTCCAATAGGGCCGGAATCATGCGGACGTGGAAGGCGGTTTCCGGCGGAAACAGCACCGTGGACGCCTCGGCCCCGAAGGCGCGGCGGATGATCTCCCGGTGCCAGCGGATTTGCCGCACGATGTTCCGGTGCGGAATCAGGGCCATCAGCGGATGGAAGAAGCCGAAGCCGCTGAACGACACACGCGGATTGCCCAACTGGGTCTTCTCGCCCGCGACGCCACGCAAGGCGTTGTTCCAGCCGCCGAAGCCGCCCCCGCACAGGCCATCGTTGGCGCAGCGGTCCAGTTGCTCGATGAGCGAGCCGCTCCAACTGGTGGAAAGCCCGGCATGGGGCAAACCGCCGTGGATGTACTGCCACGCCGCCGCCGGGATGAAATCGGTATAGTTGCCCACCCGCGAACCGAAGATGCCGTCCTTTTCCCCGTCCCAGTAGTTCCGGTCGGTGGTGTTGTAGTACGGCTGGTGCATGTGCTTGTGGATGCCGAAATAGACCTTCACCGCGTTTCCACCCACGGATGCCACCCGCACTTCCGCTTTCGGCTGGGGCGGCGCATCGAGCCGCAGATGGCGGAACTCCTTGATCCAGTCCGCGCCGCCCGCCTGGCCCAGATCGGCCACGCGGCAGCCTTCCACCTGCACGGTGATGTTGCCGCCGCCCAGCAAGTCCGCTGGCACCGAGGCGACGTAGTGGCACTCCTCGTCGGTGGCCGAGACCAAGCGGATGGACTCGCCCTTGATAAGCTTTTGTTGGCCCTGCCCGTGCAGAATGACCTGCGGAAATGGAATCTCCCCGTCGGCGGTGAAGCCCACCCGGAACGCGGGATTCTGGCCCGACGCGCCGCATGACAGCGATTCGGGCCATTCAATCTTCAGAAACTTGGAAAACACACCCATGACAAACTCCCATAGTGACAGTATCCCCCGGCATTTTAGCGATGAAGGAGAACGCTAGCGATGTGGCGCGGCGGCCTGGCTGTTTTACTAAGTATTTTGGGCGGCGCGGTCTGGGCCGAGGATTGGATGGGCCGGGTGGTGGCCGTGCATGACGGCGACACGCTCAGGGTGCTGCGCTATGGCGAGGCTGTGCAGGTGCGGCTGGATGAGATCGACGCGCCGGAACTAGGGCAGGATTACGGGCAGGAATCGCGGCAATCCCTAGCCCGCCTGTGCCTTGGGATGCACGCCGAGGTGCGGGTGCATGGCCAGGACAAATACGACCGGGTGCTGGGCCGGGTGCGGTGCGCGGGCACCGACGCCAACGCCGAGCAGATCAGGCAGGGCAGCGCTTGGTTCTACGCGCAATACAGCCACGACGCGGCGCTGCGGGATTTGGAGGCGGCGGCCAGGGCGCGGGGGATTGGCCTATGGGCCAGCCGACGCCCCACGCCGCCGTGGGACTTCCGCCATGCCAACAAGGCCGAGCCGCATTGGTCGGGTCCATCCGCATCCCAGCACAGCCGCGCTCAATCGGGCCGGTGCGGGGCGAAGAAGACTTGCGGCGACATGACGAATTGCGAGGAGGCGATGTACTACCTCGACCGTTGCGGGCTGACCAAGCTGGATCGCAACCGCGATGGCGTGCCGTGCGAGTCGCTGTGTCGGTGAACATTAAGAACCATATCGTTCGTGGGAGTGGGCTTTAGCCCACGAGGGGCGGCATCAATCGCGGGCTAAAAGCCCGCTCCCACGGGACGGGGACTTACAACACCACCTGCGAACCCAGCTCGATCACCCGATCCGTCGGAATACGGAAATACCCGGCGGCGTTGGAGGTGTTGCGGGCCATGCCGACGAACAGCTTCATGCGCCACAGGGCCATCTTGGCGGTGGACTGGGGAATCAAGGTTTCCCGGCTGAGGAAGAAAGTGGTCTCGGCGAGGTCGATGTCGAATTCGCGGCTGCTGGATTTCAGCACGCGGGGGATGTTGGGCGTTTCCTGGAAGCCATAGTGCAGGACGATGCGGAACAGGCAGTCGCCCAGCTTGATGACTTCCCGGCGCTTCTCCGGGGCGACCCGTGGCACCGGCTCGGTCAGCACGGTCATGATGACCACGGTTTCGTGCAGGACCTTGTTGTGCCGGAGATTGTGCAACAGAGCGAAAGGCACGCCCTTGCGGCTGCCAGTCATGAACACCGCCGTGCCGGGGACGCGGATGGGCGGGTTGGTTTCCAGATTCGCCAGGAACTCCTCGATGGGCATGGCGTCTTCCTGCAACTTGTCCACCATCAGGTCGCGGCCCCGCTTCCAAGTGCTGAGCAGGGTGAACACGCCGCCGCCAATCACCAGCGGGAACCAGCCGCCCTCGAAAATTTTCAGGGAGTTGGCGCCAAAGAACGCCAAGTCAATGGTGAGGAAGCCCAAGGCCACCACGCCACTGAGATAGGGATTCCACTTCCACAGGCTGTACACCACCACGAAGGCCAGGATCGTGTCTATGGCCATGGTGCCGGTGACGGCGATGCCATAAGCCGCCGCCAGATGGGTGGAGGACTTGAAGCCCAGCACCAAGCCGATGATGCCCAGCATCAACGCCCAGTTAATCCAAGGGATATAGATTTGGCCCATTTCCTCCTCGGAGGTGTAATGGATGCTGAGCCGGGGACAGAAGCTAAGCTGGATGGCCTGGGAGGTCAGCGAGAAGGCGCCGGAAATGACCGCCTGGGAGGCAATGATGGTGGCGAGGGTGGCGAGTCCGATCATCAGGGCCAAGCCGCCGGGGGGCACCAGCAGGTAGAACTGGTTCTTCACCGCCGCTGGATCGTGAATCAACAAAGCGCCCTGGCCGAAGTAATTCAGCAGCAAGGCGGGCAGCACCAACAGGAACCACGCCTTGCGGATGGGTTCGCGGCCAAAGTGGCCCATGTCGGCATACAAGGCTTCGCCGCCGGTCACGGCCAGCACCACCGCCCCCAGAGCCAGCAGCCCGTGCCAGCCATGGTTGGCGAAGAAGCGGACGGCGAAGGCGGGGTTGACCGCCGCCAGCACCTCGGGAGATCGAGCCAAGCTACTGAGACCGAAGGCCGCGATACAGCCGAACCAGACAATCATCACCGGCCCGAACAAGGCGCCGACCCGCGCCGTGCCGCCCCGCTGGAAGGTGAACAAGCCAATCAGCACGCCCAGCGCGATGGGCACCACATAATTGTGTAGGCTGGGCTTGAGGACTTCCAAGCCCTCCACGGCGCTCAGCACCGAAATGGCCGGGGTGATGATGCCGTCGCCGTAGAACAGCGAGGCGCCCATGAGGCCCAGCATCATCAGGGCATAGCGGTACGAATCGCGGATTTGGGCCTTCTGCACGATCAGCGACATGAGGGCCATGATGCCGCCCTCGCCCTTGTTGTCGGCCCGCATGATGAACACGACGTACTTGAGGGAGATGACGATGAGGATGGCCCAGAAGATCAGGGACAGGATGCCAAGGACGTTTTCGGGGGTGGGCGGGACGGCGTGGCTGCCGCCGAAGCATTCCTTCATGGTGTAGAGCGGGCTGGTGCCGATGTCTCCGAACACCACGCCCAGGGCGGCAATCACCAGACTTTTTTGTTCTTTTGAATGGGACGGTATGGGAATCGCTGAACTCATCATGTCTGTGTCGAAAGGGTTGCTGGCCCGCCGCTAGGGGACAATCCACGCGGAGCGCCACATGGCTGCACGTTCGGACGCTTCGCCCTCCTTGAGCTTAGACTCCCTTCACCGCGTCCGGGTTTAAGCACAGGCATTAAGTGAAGTGGCCCGCTGGCTTCGCGTCCGCTCAGCCCTTGGAAAAACCTGACTTAATGGCAGTGCCGGTTGGTGGGGGCGAACAATATCCCCCAGTTCCTTCCAAAGCAAGCCACGCGGCACAGGCGGCAGGGCAATCGCGCTATGCCCCTCTGGTCCCCTCTCCAACGGGAGAGGGTTGGGGTGAGGGGATTCCTACCGGTGCTTTGTCGGCCATTGAATGACGTGATAG
>NZ_JBTEKS010000319.1:0-5109 GCF_054333355.1 Methylomagnum sp.
TCGGCGGGGAAGGCGTGCAGCGCGGCGCAGCCGACGATGGTGCCGTCCCGCTCGATGACCAAATAATCCTCGATCTCCGATTCCAGCCGCTCGCGGGAGCGGGGCACCAGCACGCCCTTCTGTTCCAGCGGCACAATCAAATCCAGAATGCCGGGCACATCCCCCACCCGCGCCGTGCGCAAGGCTTCGAACGGCGTCCGGCTGACCAGGGTGCCCACGCCATCGCGGGTGAAGAGTTCCAGCAGGGTCGCGCCGTCGATGTGGCGGCTCAGCAAATGCGCCCGCTCCACCCCCTCCGCGCAGGCGCGGGCGGCGGCGCGAAGATGGCTTGCCACGTCGGAGGGCAGGGCGTTCGGGTCTTTCAGCAGCGCGTCCGCCTCGGCGGTCGTGAGTTGCCGCAGCAACTCGCCGTTCTGGCGGGACACGCAATCTTCCTCGCTCAACAGAATCAGCTTGTCGGCCTTGAGCGCGATGGCGGCGGCGGTGGCGACTTCCTCCGAGCGCAGGTTGAATATCTCGCCGGTCGGCGAATAGCCGACGGCGGACAGCAGCACCACGTCGCCCCGGTCCAGCGCGGCGCGGATGCCGTCCGCGTCGATGCGGCGCACCTCGCCGGTGTGCTGGAAATCCACGCCGTCCCGCACGCCCACCGGCTTGGTCGCCACGAAATTGCCCGAGGCCACGCGGATACGCGCCCCGGCCATGGGCGAATTCGCCAGTCCCATGGACATCAAGGCTTCGATCTCCACCCGCACGGTGCCCGCCGCTTCCTTCACGCATTCCAGCGCGGCCCGGTCGGTGATCCGTGCGCCTTGGTGATAATGGGCGTCCAGGCCACGCGCCGTCAGCCGGGCGTCGATCTGGGGGCGGATGCCGTGAACCAGCACCAGCCGAACGCCCAGGCTGTTGAGCAAAGCGAAGTCGTGGACGAGGCCGGGAAAAGACGGGTTAGCCACCGCCTCGCCGCCGAAGTACACGACGAAGGTCTTGCCCCGGTGGGCGTGGATGTAGGGCGATGAGCCGCGGAACCAGCGGACGAAGGCGGCGGCGGGGTTGGTGTGGGGCATGAAAGCGATTTGTTGAGCGTGGGGTTCAGAGCGAATGTAGGTCGGGCTTAAGCCCGACCTACGTTAGGGGATGCAGAAGCGCTCGATGAGCTTACTCAACATCTCCACCGCAGGCCGGATGTGGTCCAGCGGCAGGTATTCGTCGGGCTGGTGGGCCTGGTCGATATGGCCCGGTCCCATCACCACGGTCTGCATCCCCAGTTGGCTGAGGAACGGTGCCTCGGTACCGAAGGCCACCGCGCCGGATTCGGCCCCGCTGAATTCCTCGGCGGCGCGGATGATGTCCGAATCTGCGGGTGTCTCGAAGGGCGGCAGGCCCGCGAACAAGCGACGCAGTTCCAACGATAGGCCCGGCTGGTTCGCCAGCACGGGCGCGAGCCGGTCTTGCAGGGCTTGATGTAGTTCGTCCAAATCCATGCCGGGCAAGGGACGGATGTCGATCTGGGTTTCGCAGCAGCCGCAGATTCGGTTGGGATTGTCGCCGCCGTGGATGGCCCCGAGATTCATGGTCGGATAATCCACCTTGAAGGCCGGGTGGCGGTGCTTGGCTTTCAGTTCGGCGCGGAAGGCCAGCAGTTCGCCCAGCACCGCGTGCATCCCGTCGATGGCGTTGGCCCCCAGCGACGGGTCGCTGGAATGGCCCGCCTTCCCGCGTACCGTGATGGCTTCCATCATTACGCCCTTGTGCATCCGTATGGGCTTGAGTCCGGTGGGTTCGCCGATGACCGCTTGCCGCCCGAGCCGCTGATTGTTCGCCAGCAGGGCGCGGGCACCGGACATGGAGCTTTCCTCGTCGGCGGTGCCGAGCAGCACCAGCGGGCGGCGGAAGTCCTTGGGATCGAAGCGGGCGGCGGCTTCCAGCACCAGGGCAAAATAGCCTTTCATATCGCAACTGCCGAGGCCGTAAATCCGCCCGTCGCGTTCGGTGGCCTGGAACGGGTCGCTGGTCCATAGCTCGGGATTGCAGGGCACGGTGTCGGTGTGGCCGGACAGCACCAAGCCGCCGGGTTGGTCCGCCGGGCCACCCAAGGTGGCGATGAGATTGGCCTTGTTGGACGCGCCGATGGGCTGGATGTCGGCCCGGAAGCCTAAGCCTTCGGCCCATTCCGCCAGGAGGTGGATGACCGGCAGGTTGCTTTGGTCGAGGCGGGGATCGGTGCAACTGACCGTGGGCTCCGCGATCAGGGCGCGGATCATGGCGAGGGTGTTGGGGAGGGAGTTGGTCACGGTGGGATTCCGGTTAGCTTTTCGTCAACTGGTTGTATTCGGCCTGGCTTCCTATCCAAAACCATTGGACACCATCCGGCACGGGAATGCCGAGCGCTCGGTAATGCAAGCCAACCCTCACGCTTCTCAATTGCCCGGAGCGGACTGGTTTGAAATGCAGGGAGGGGTGATTGGGGTTGTGCTTGGGCAAGGCGTAGTTGCGATGGGCAAGCTGCTGAATGTCCGGCGGGAGTGCCTCCAGACAAGCCCAGAAGCGGCGGGAGGCGTAGTGTTTAAAAGCTCGCGGGCCAGGCCGTTGCGGTAGTTGGCCAGGGCTTCTTCAATCAGGCTGTCCAGTTTGCCAGCGGCGGCATCGGCTTCGATTTGCCGGTCCCAGGCCGCTGCGTCAAATTCGGCGAACCAGGCCCGGAATTTGTCGAGTTCGGCGGGGGGTAACTGGATGACGGCTTGTTCGATGGCTTCGGCGGTGACCATGGGCGAGTTCCTCGGGTTCGCGAAATGTTTTCCGGTGGAGTTGGGATGGTACGCGGGATTTTGCTTGTTCCCAAGCGCTTGCTTGAGAGTGGCGTGTCCCGTTAGTGGGGGCGAGGTGGCGAATTAGGGCGGGGGCGGCTTTATCTGGGGTGTGCCAAGGGCAGGTCACGGGGAGTATTTGATTGGGGTAGCGTATAGATTTGGAAGGTTGACGGCTTGGAATGTGGGGCGTAGTGTTTTAGATTATGTGTTCTTTTGCGGCCTAATTCAAATTAGGCCAATCGTAGCCGGTCCATCCTATACAACCAAAAATATCAAGAAGCCATTTCTATGGAGTAACAAAGAATGACTAACACCGAATCCGGGAAAATTTCAGATATTGGCGAAATAATAATTTCTTACCCTTATTATTTTTCAATAGTAGAGCCTTTGCTTGTTTTTATATATGAAAATGGTGGAGATACTTGCACTGTCAGAGCTAAGGATGTCTATGAGCCGCTAGCTGATTACTTCAAGTTGCCAGAAATAGATAGAAGGCGAACATATAATGATATATATAAAAATGGAAGAAATGCCATTTATTGGAAAGCTTTGGTGCAAAGAGCAAAAGATTGTGTTAGCTTTAGATATGTGATGCCAGCATCTAAAGGCATATGGAAATTAACGGATCAAGGAGTGCGGGTTGCGAAGGAAGTAATAATTAAGCGTGAGGTTTACATATCACCAGCACAAACTGCAATAACCGAGGGGTCAATAAAAATAGCCATATCTAAACGATATGAGAGAAGCATTATTGCTAGAGAAATGTGCATAAACAAGCATGGATATAGATGTGCGGCGTGCGACATTGATTTCTCAGAAAAATACGGGGCTATCGGAAAAGATTATATTCACATTCATCATAAGGTTCCACTCTCTGATATTTCTGAAGAACATATCGTAAAGCCAGAACTAGATTTGGTTCCAGTCTGTCCGAACTGTCACGCTATGCTGCATAGAAGAGAGCCACCATTGACGATTGAAGAGATTAAAGAAATGATAGCTTGCGATTGATGGGCTTCGTGCCCCCATCCCGCAGCCTACCGATTACCCACAAGTCCAAAAAAACAAATGAAATCAATGTCATTAGAGAAATCTCGTATATTTGATTTTATTGAATATTTCGGACTTGTGGGTAATGCGTAGCATCCCGCAGCCTACAGAGACGAGGCATTATAAATACTCTCAGGTAAGCCCCATGAATATTGCATTTTCTATTAACGACGATATTTTGTTTGCCTTGCGAGAAAACGCCACCGAATTCACCCGCGACATACGGTTTTTTTCGGCATTAGCATGGTATCGTAAAAACAAGCTCTCGCTGGGGAAAGCGGCGGAATTGGCGGGATACAGTAAACTCGACTTTATCGAGCGAATGAAATTGGAAGGCGAGCCAATTTTTGATTACGACGATCAAGAAGTGGCTGAAATCTTCGCCGATGTCGACAAGCTGCCATGAAATGAAAGCCCACGATTGATGGGCTTCGCACATCAGCCCATCCTACGGATTATCAGTCAGTTTAAATTCAGCCCTCTCCTGCCCGCCGCAATACGGCCTCGCGAGTTTTAGGATCGAGACGGAATCGCAAAGACTGAAGCCCGTCGAGAAGGGGAGAAACGGCGTCAATATAGCCAGCCTTCTTCGCATCTAGCAGCAGCCCAAGCGTCCCGGTCAGCCTCAGTCCAAGTCGCTGGGCATGGCGTCGAGCTAAACCATCATCAAGAATCACCACGGCATCCCGGCTCTCCAAAGCGAGCGCCAAAACCGCCGATTCCCCGGCCCCCAAATCGGTAATTAACGGAAGCACATTATGGCTCAGTGGCTACCGCAAGCTGACCCAAGGCAAAGCCGCTGGGTCGGGCACATCAACGCCGCGCCGCTTACCTTCGGCAAGTTCCAATACCACGGCGGTCGGCACAATCATTTTTCCCACCAAGCGCTCCAATAAGCTCAGTTGCCCAAGCTGATGCAGATACTGCAAAGGCGAGGTATTACAGATAATTTCAGACAAGGCGGGTTTCCTGATCTAAATCGGTTTCAGTAAGCGTAAACGTATCAATGCCAAAATCGGCCAACTTGGCGAGAAACACCACTCGGGGAATACCCGCCAACAGCGCCGCCGCGCCCGAAGAAAGTCGGCCCAATTCGTAAAGCTTCATGGCGGCGGCTAAACGAATCTCCATACCAGCGGCTTGATCGGAAAGCTTTAGCGAAACTAAGCTTTCATCAGGAATGTCGAGAATAACTTGACTCACAATAATGCTCCTCAAAAAGGATGAATGGGCCGCATAGTTTACGGCT
>NZ_JBTEKS010000320.1:0-5047 GCF_054333355.1 Methylomagnum sp.
CCGGCGCGGGACTCGCGGCCTTCGCGACGCTGTTCGGGACAGCGGCGGGCGCGGTGCTGGTTCACCATTCGGAGCAATTCCAACCGGACGCGGCGCGGCAGGAAAGCCCGGCCCCCGTACCATCGGCAAACCCGAAAACCGTAACCGAACCCACCGAAAATTACCGCGAACAGGTCCGGCGCTATGTGCTGGACACCCTAGCTCGCCATGTCGGCACCGAGCCTGAATCCATCCGCGCCGACGAGTCGTTTTTCAGCCTGGGCCTGGAATCGCTGCTGCTGCAAGAGTTGCAGGAGGAATTGGGCCGCGTCTTCCCCAAGCTGCCGCCGACCCTGTTGTTTGAATATCCCAACGCGGAAGCCTTGACCGGCTATCTGGCCCGCCAGCCCGTCTGCGATTTGCCGGGCCGAACGCCCGCCGTCAAGGCCGTCGTGGAATCCGCCCCGTTCGCCCCGAGCGCCGATCTGACCCAGCCAACGAGACGGGAATCGCCGGGCCAGTCGGCGTCCGCGTTGCGTTACCTCAGCGCGAACGGTGGCAGGACTGGCCGGGATGAGAAACCGGGCTACGCCATCGCCGTGTTTGGCCTCGCCGGGCGCGTCCCCGACGCGCCGGACGTGGCGGCTTATTGGCAAAACCTGCGGGCGGGCCGCGACTCTATCCGGGAAATCCCGCCCGAGCGCTGGGATTTGCGCCGCTATTTCGACCCGGCCATGGGCGGCGAAACCGCCAGCTACGGCAAATGGGGCGGCTTCATCGACGCTGTGGACCGCTTCGACGCGCTGTTCTTCAACGTCTCGCCCCGCGAGGCCGAGCAGATGGACCCGCAGCAACGCCTGCTGCTGGAAACCACCTTCGCGGCCCTGGAAGACGCGGGCTACGGGGCGGCGCGGCGGCGGCGCGGGCGCACGACCGGCCTGTTCGTCGGCACCATGTGGAACGAATATTCGCTGTTCAGCCACGAACACGGCTTCCTGGCCGGGCGTTATCAGGGGCCGGGTTCGCAATACTGGGCCATCGCCAACCGGGTGTCCTACAGCCTGGATTTGCGCGGCCCCAGCGTGGCCCTCGACACCGCCTGCTCGTCGTCCTTGACGGCCCTGCATCTGGCCTGCCAAAGCCTTCTGGCGGGGGATTGCGAGATGGCGCTGGCGGGCGGGGTGAACCTGACCCTCCACCCTTCCAAGCTGGTTTACCTGAGTCAGGCCCGGTTCCTGTCCAGCGACGGGCGTTGCCGCAGCTTCGGCGCGGGCGGCGATGGCTATGTGCCGGGCGAGGGCGTCGGCATGGTGCTGTTGAAACCCTTGGACCGCGCCCTGGCCGACGGCGACCGGGTGTATGGCGTCATCCGCTCGTCCGCCGCCAACCACGGCGGGCGGGCCACCGGCTTCACCGTGCCCAATCCCGAGGCCCACGCCGAATTGATCCGCGCCGCCCTGGCGCGGGGCGGGGTGGACGCCCGCGACATCGGCTATGTGGAATGCCACGGCACCGGCACCGCGCTGGGCGATCCCATCGAAATCCGGGGTCTCGCCAATGCTTTCGGCCAGCACGGGACCGGGCGGGAGACGTGCCATGTCGGCTCGGTCAAGTCCAACATCGGCCATTTGGAAGCGGCGGCGGGCGTGGCCGGGCTGATTAAGGTGCTGCTGTGCCTGCGGCACGGGCTGATTCCCCCCAGCCTGCACAGCGCCGAACTGAACCCGCGCATAGCCTTCGCCGATACGCCGTTCACCGTGGCGCGGCAAGCCACCGTCTGGGATGCCTCCGCCGGAAAGCCGCGCTTGGCGGGGCTGAGTTCGTTCGGGGCGGGCGGCTCCAATGCTCATGTCATCGTCGAGGAATACCGCGAACCCATCCCCGCCCGCGCCGCCGTTGGCCCGGCTGTGGTGTGCCTATCGGCCCGCAACGAAGAACGGTTGCGGGTCGCGGCGGGACAGTTGGCGGATTGGCTGGGCCAGCATCCCGTCACGGAGTTGGCCGATGTGGCCCACACGCTGAATCTGGGCAGGGAGATTTTTGAGGTCCGGCTGGCGGTGGTGGCCGACGACCTGGCGGACCTTCGCTGCCAGTTGCAGGACTACGCCGAGAACCGGGGTGAGCTGTTTACCGGGCATGTCCGCGACCGCGCCAATCCCCATCGCGGCGTGGCTTTGCCGGAACGCGCCGAGGATTACGCCGACTTGCGCCCGGAAACCCTGGCCCGCGCTTTCGCCGCCGGGCTGGAGCCGGATTTCGCCGCCCATCACCGCACCCGGCCCGGCGCTTGGCTGTCCTTGCCCACATACCCTTTCAAGCGCGACCGCTATTGGATCGAACCCGCCCCGCAGCGTCCGACAGCGGAAGCCGCGCCAGCGCCCGCCCACCCTTGGCTGGACATCGGCCCGGCGGCCAACGCGGTGCGGTCCTGGCGGGTGAATCTGGCGGCGGCCCGCGATTGGGTGAAGGATCACGCGGTGGCTGGACGGCCCCTCCTGCCCGGCGCGGCCATTCTGGAAATGGCGCTGGTCACGGCGCGGGAAGGCGTGGATGGCAAGGTGGCAGGATTGGCGGGCGTGGTGTTCGAGCGCCCGGTGTCCGGCGAGGCGGAAAGCGCCCGCTTGGACTGGACCGCCGAACCGGACGGCGAGTGGCGTTTCCGCTTGCTGGCGGGGGAAGGTGCCGACGCGCCGCGCTATGCGTCGGGGCGCTTGTCCCGCGAACCGGCGGAAGCCGTGCCGCCTTTGGATTTGGCGGGATGGGAAGGCGTCCCGGCACAGCATCCGGCGGACATTTACGCCCGCTACGAGCGGCTGGGTTTCCGCTATGGCCCGGCGTTCCGGCCCATCGAATCCTTGCGGCGGCGGGGCGATGAGGCGCTGGCCCGGCTGGTGTTGCCGACCGCGCACGTCGCCCTTTACCCAGATTCGCCCGTGCATCCGGTCTTGTTGGATGGCGCTTTGCAAGCCTCCTTGGCGCTGCTGGGCGAGGATGTCACCGGCTGCCTGCCCTACGCCATCGGCGCGTTGGACGTGGCGCGGCCCTTGGTTTCCCCGCTTTATGCCTGGGTGCGTCCGGCGCGGCCTGGGTCCGCCGGGGCGGAAATCGCCAGTCTGCACATCGACCTCTACGACGCCACCGGGCAAGCCGTCGCCAGTCTGCGGGATTCCGGGATGCGGTTGCTGCGGACATTGGCACGCCCCGAGGCGAAGGCGGGTGAACTCCGTTTGTACCGGCCCGCTTGGCAGGCCGCGCCCGCCGCCGCGCTGAAAGGCGTTGACCTCGCGGGGGCCGATTTGGTGCTGTTCGATACCGAGACCGGCTTGTTCGAGACGCTGCGGCGGCACCTGCCGGAAACCCGCTTGAGCTTGGTGCGGCCTGGGTCGGGCTTCGAGTGTTTGGGCGATGGCTCGTACACCGTGCGGCCCGACAGCGAGGCGGATTACGCCCGGCTGCTGGATGAACTCGCCGAATCGGGCCGACGCCCCAGTCATTGCTTATTCGCTTGGCCCTACCGTCAGCCGCCCGTCGATCTGGCCGGGACACCCGCGCCGTGGGCCGCGCCCTTGGAACAGCGCTTGGATTATGGACTCCGGGCGCTCTTGGCCTGGACCAAGGCGCTGGCGGCGCGGCGGCTGTCCCGGCTGCGCGGCTTGGTGCTGGATCATGGCGACCGTAATACGCCCGTGCCGGAGGCGGAAGCCGTGGCGGGGTTCCTGCGCAGCTTGCGGATGGAGCAGCCGGGGATGGCGCTGGGGGCGTTGTTCTTGGCCGAATCTGATTTGAACGCCGATGCGCTGGCGGGCTTTTTGTTGGAAGAACTCACCCAGCCCGCCATCGCCCCGGAAATCTGGCGCGATGCCAGCGGGCGTTACCGGGCGGGGGCGGAGCCTCTTATATCCCCCCTCACCCCAACCCTCTCCCAGAGGGAGGGGGGGCAAGATGTTCAGTGGGTGGTTCAGCGCAGCATGCCCATGTCTGCCGGTTCCCTGCCGCCCAAGCTCCGGCGGGGCGGGGTGTACCTCATTACTGGCGGGTTGGGCGGGTTGGGCTTGATCTTCGCCCGTTACCTGGCCGAGCGGGCCGGGGCGCGGCTGGTCTTGGTGGGGCGGCGGGCGCCGGGCGCGGAAGTGGCCGAACTGCAACGGCTGGGGGCGCGGGTGGACTACATCCGCGCCGACGCCACCCAGCCCGCCATGCTGCGCCGGGTGGTGGAGATCGTCCGCCGCCATGGCGCTCTGCATGGGGTGGTTCATAGCGCCGGGGTGCTGGCCGATGCCTTACTGGCGAAGAAAACCCCGGACGCCTTCGCCCGCGTGCTGCACCCCAAGCTGCGCGGCGCGTTGGTGCTGGACCACGCCACCCGTGACGAACCGCTGGATTTCTTCGTGCTGTTCTCGTCCATCGTGTCCCGCACCGGCAACCTGGGCCAGACCGATTACGCCAGCGCCAACCGTTTCCTCGATGCCTTCGCCCGCCGCCGCGCCGCTTGGGTTAAGGAAGGCCGACGCCACGGGGCGAGCCTCTCCATCGCGTGGCCGTTGTGGGAAGAGGGCGGGATGCGGCTCGGCGACACCGAAGCGGCCTTGTTGCGCAACAACCTGGGTCTGGTGCCCCTGCCCACCTCGGCGGCTTTGGCGGCTTTCGAGGCGGGCCTGGCCTGGGCGGGCGGGGCCGAATCCGCCGAACTCATCGTGGCCTATGGCGATGCGGCCCGGATCGACGAGGCGCTGGGCGTTCAACCCGCCAATCCGAAACCTATGTCCATACCCATCGCTGCGCCCATGTCCGCCATCCCTTCAATTCAATCCCAACCCGCGTCGGCGGCGGCTGTCCCGGACCTTCGCCCCGGTTTGCGCCGGATCATCGCCGAACTGCTCAAGGTGGCGGCGGGCGACATCGAGGCGGATGTGCCGCTGGGGGAATACGGCTTCGATTCGGTGTCCTTCACCCAGTTCGCCAACGCCATCAACGAGCGTTACCGAACCCGGCTGACGCCCGCCGTGTTTTTCGAGTACGACACCCTGGAGGGTTTGGCCGGGCATTTGGCGGGGGAAATGCCGTCCGA
>NZ_JBTEKS010000321.1:0-5044 GCF_054333355.1 Methylomagnum sp.
GGGTGGTGCGGGCGTTCTTGTGGAGACGGATCAGCATGGCGGAGCCTCAAGCCAGTGAATTGAATACCTCGCGGAGCAGGCTCCGCGCCTCGAAGAGAGCATAGCTTCTAACCGGAATATAATCACACGGGACCAAACACACCTGAGGTGGGATCCGGCTCAAAAAACACGGCGTGTCCAGCAGGTTTCTGTCGTCCGCCATCCATTTCGAGTTGGGCATTCTCCACGGCGGCCCGGGCAGCCAGCACCTCGGCCTCGGCGGACGCCTCGCGGCCCACGGCGTTATCCCGGTCGCGGACGCTCACGGCATTCTGCGGCAACAGCCTTGCAACCCGGCCCGCGTCAAGCTTGGTGGTTTTCAACACCGCTTCCTGGCGGGCTAGATTGGCTTTGGCCTGATCCAAGCTGGCCTGGAAGGTGCGGGGATCGATTTCGTAGAGCAACTGGCCTTTCCTTACCGGCACGCCCTCCTGGTAATGCTGCTTGATGAGATAGCCCATCACCTGGGCCAGGATTTGCGCGTTCACCATGCCGTCGAGGGCGCCCCCCCATTCCCGGTAGATTGGCACATCCCGCTGGACCACCTCGGTGATTTCCACCACGGGCGGGGGCGGCGACGGTTTCTGCTCGGTTTTTTCACAGCCCGCGCCCAACAGCACGGCGGCGATGCCCAAAGCGTTGCGGGCCTGGCGTGCGAAGCCGTTACCGGGTTGTTCTTGTATATCAGGGCGGGTCTTCCAGAGGGAGAGGGATACTTCCATTAAGTTAGCGATGGCGTCGCTTGTTCCGGTTCCGTTGGCTGAGCGGAGTCGAAGCCGACAGCACCGGAACAAGCGGCTTCGAAGCCCGTTGCCATTCGCTTCGACTCCGCTCAGCGAACGACAACAAGCTCCGAAGCCGCTTAACTTAATGGCAATGAGGGAGAGGGAATAAAGGTAACCTCTGCGTAAGTCCTGTATATATTTGCGCCGAACTGAGTTTTTGGTCATGGTGAGGATGGGGCGTGAAAAATCGGGGGTGTTCTGGAAAATCGTCGGCCAGAATCCCCCGTTCACGAATCTCCCGGCCTCGCTTTCAGCCAATGCCCCAACTGCATCAGCGACCAGCCCCGCAGTCCAATCTCGGCGCCCAGGCAAAAGGCCAGAAACCAAGCCGCCACCGACGGCCATTCGGCCCAGATCAGCAGGCCCAGCAGCACGGAAATTCCCCCGCCCACCAGGGCTGTGGTTTTCTGCCGCAGATTCATCGCTTGGGCCAGCACCAGGCGGAAAATGCCCTTGACGATAAGAAACCCCGCCAGCAGCAGGCTCAAGCGGGCCGGATCGCCGCCCAGGCTCAGGATGATCAGCGCGCCGACGACCACATCGAGGATGCCGTTCTGCAAGTGCAGGAAGAAGTCCCTGGGTTCCCGGGCGATGGCGGCATCCAGGCATTCCAGCAGGCCGACCAGCCCAAGTACCAGCCCGCCGGCCGGCAGCCAGGAAAATTCACTGGCATGGAGCAGCATGGCGTTCGGGTTGAACAGCGCTGCCAGGGCCAGCGCGAACCCAATCAGGCAGGTGCCGGCCCCGCGCAACATGACACGCTTCCAACTCATGCCGAAATGTTCGAATCGCGAGGGGATGGCCTGCCAATCCATGGGTTTGTTCTCCTTGTGGTGAGAGAGGCGCCGCTTAGGACTTGGTCGGAAACAACTTCCCCGATTTGAAGCGGCAACCGGGTGGGTCGGGCATGTATTCCATGCCCGACATGGCTTGATCCGGGCGATGGCGTCGGGCATGAGTACATGCCCGACCTACAGAACTAGCGTCCAGCGGCGGTCAGTTCAGGTAGCGGCTGGCTTGCCGCAAAAAATCCGGGCGCTCCGGTATCTCGTGGCGCGGAATCCGCCCGAACAGCACGATTCGCCGCCGCGCCGTGCCGGAGTAGATTTCCATCAGGCGCAGTTCCGGGGCCGTCGGGCTAGACTCCACCACTTGAATGCCCCGGTAATCGAGCCGCAGGCGGCGTTCCCGCAGGGCGAGCCAGTCGGCGGGGCAATCCAAGATAGCCGCCACCTGGGCCAGGCTGTCTTCCAGGCTGAGCGCTTGGCCACCGCTCTGCCCCAAAGCCGCGTCGATGGCTTCGATCTCCGTTTCCAGGGCGGCCAGGTCCGGCGGGGTGGCGGCGCTGTCCCCGAACATGGTGCCCAGCCCCCAGTTGCCCGCCTGCATCGCCGCCAGCTTGCGCCGCAGCAGATGGCGTTGGTGTTCCAGTTCGCCGCGCTTCTGTTTTTCCTCCGCCAGCCGTTCCAAGGCCCGCTCCACCAAGAAATCGAACGCCCGTTTCTTGAGTTCCCGGCGACTATCGGCTTCCTCAAAAGCGGGGCAGAGGTAGCGGTGGTCGGAGAAATTCACGCTCACTTGCGCCACATCCCGGCGGACGGTGTCGCCATCGAGGGCCATTCCCAATACATGGCGTTCCTCCATGGCCAGACTCAGCAGGCCGAAAACGGCGTCGGGCGGCAGACCGGGGCTATGCTCAAGGCAATCGCGCAGGGTCTGGCACCTGCCCAGGACTTCCCGCAGGTGATCGCCGGAACTGAAGAAAGCCCGCACCTTCGCATCGGTGCCGAAGCTGTGCTGGCTGATTTCCGTCGGCGCGGGCAGGCGGTCCACCATGTCGATGACGTGATCGACCGTGCGCTCCACTGGCCCGTACAAGCGTTGGCGGTAGTCGGCCACGGCCCGCAGGCGGCGGTCGGTGCCATCCACCGCCCGCTCGATGGCGGCGTTGATCAAGGCCCGATTCGGCGCCTTGGAATCCGGGGTGGCCGACGCAAACAGCGCACTTAAAAATCGCAGCATCACCAGTGGCCTCGGGTGGCACAGACACAAGTCCGGGACGGGGCACACTCAGTCGGCGGGGTGCGCGTTCTGCTCGTTGACCAGGGCTTGCTCGGTGATTTCCCGGTAGAGTTCCACCGCCTGGGCATAGACTGACTGATATTCAGGGAGGCGCTCCACCCATGGCCGGATTTGTTCGGCGGTGTCGAACACCTCGTGCAGGAAGCGAATATCCGCGTCGTCGAGTAGCTCCCCATGCCCCACCTTGTCCTTGAGCGCCAAGGCTCTCGGCAGCTTCTGGGTGGTGAAGCGGGTCAGCAGGGCCATGGCGACCCCAAGGTCTTTGGTGGATTCCGTCATGTGACTTCTCCTAATCGGCGTTATTGCTTCGCGCCCACATCCTTCAAGGCTTGCTTGCAGCGCCCGCTGATTTTCTTTGAGTTCCGGTCGAGACAGGCCAGCAGCCGCCCTTCGCCCAGTTCGGTGTTGGCGCAATATTGCTCCAGGTCGTCGTCGCATTCGGCGGCGGCATAGCTGAGCGCGGCCACGGCGTGTTCCAACTGGGCGGCGGCGTCATACAAGGCGTATTCGCAACGGCCAGACAGCTTGTCCTCGTGGGCATAGATGCAGGCCAGTAGCCGGTTTTCGCCGGGCGTGACCGCCTTGCAGTACGCGTCCAGTTCGGACTGGCAGCCTTGCAGGAAGGTCGTCACCGGGCCTTGCGCCGTGGCTGGAGGGGCCGGTTGGGACTCCGACTTTTTCGGCGCCGCGCAGGCATTCAGCGACAGAGTGAGACAGAAGACGGCGAGCAGAATGAATGGCTTACGGTTCATGATTGGCTAATCCTTTAGATTGAGATGACGGAGCCTCCCTGATGGCCCACCGTCCGCGATCCTGCCGACAGTGGGTGCGTCAGGGCTTACGCACTGGCCAGATGAAACCCTCGGTCCCTTTTCTGGCCGAGGCGACAACGCCCGCGAACAATCCCGCGCCCCAGGCAAAGTCGGACGCCTCCGAGTCGGTGGTCGCCGACCAATACCCGCCGGACTGGACATTGATGAACGCATCGCCCGGCTGCCATTTGCCGGTGCCCGCCGCGTTGGCAATGGCGGGATTTTTGAGGGCGGGATTGAGCATCGCCAGCCATTCATCCCGATTCGGCAAGCGCCAATCCCCCGGCTTCGAGCCATCCGACAGGCCGCACTGGCCGCTGCGCAGGCTCGCGGCGGCGGCGTTGGCCTCTGCGAAGGTGCCCTTGCCATCGCCGGTCTCTCCCAAATCGGCGCACGCCGCATCCTTCAGCCAGTGCAATCCGGTTCGGGCATCGCGCACCGTGCCGTCGCCGTTGTCGCAATAGCGCCGCGTGCTCTCCGGGGCACAGCGAGCGATCACCTTGCTGTCCGCCGGGGTGTCGGCGAAAACCAGGGGACAAGCGACCGTGCCCAAGGCCGTTAGCATGACGGCGATGGATAACCGCCGCTTCCGGGGGCTTTGCCGCTGCGTATGTTGTGTGGATTGCGCCATCTTTAAGCCTTGAAGAATACGGTTGAGTGCGGAACACTAGCGACACCGCGTCATGCTGGCCAACTGTCAGTCTCGCACGAACCCCTGAATGCAACAAGTGCCCAACCCTGAAAACCAAGCTGGCAGCTCTGGGAGAACTGGCCGTCCACTAAAACAGCGGTGTCCTTAAGTCGCGCCACGCGCTGCCAGGAACATGCATCAAGCCAGGATAAGGTAGAGAGCAGCATCGCCTGCGGGAACCCGTAAAACTACCCGTAAAATTACAGGTAGTGGTACGATGGGCGAAACTTATAGGTTTGCGAAATTATTTAACCGTACCTGATCCGGCATCGGTCCTCACCCTATCAGGCTGCTGCCTACCGTTCAGAATCAGGAGCGGTTTCTAGCTTGGTTTTCGCTGGCTCACACAAAAAGGAGAGTCACCATGACAATTCAGTCCCGGCACGGTCTTTTTCTGGTGTTCCTACTGATGCTGGCCGCCTGCCAAACTCCCGGCTCCCGTCCCCCGGACCCGGCTGCCGCCGCCCGGATCGACCGGGCCGTGGATGACGCCCTGGCGCGGCTCTATGCCAGCACGCCCGCCGCCCAAAACCTGGCCCGGCAGGCTCAGGGCATTTTGGTGTTTCCCGGCGTCGTCAAGGCCGGTTTCATCGGCGGGGCGCAATACGGCACCGGGGCTTTGCGCCGACAGGGCC
>NZ_JBTEKS010000322.1:0-5040 GCF_054333355.1 Methylomagnum sp.
CTGATGAATGAGAGCCGCTATCCCTGGTTCATTCTGGTGCCGGAACGGGCGGGGGTGGGGGAGATTCACCAGCTATCCGACGCCGACCAAATCCAGTGGTTGCGGGAGTCTTCCCGCTTGTCCCGGGCGCTGGCCGAGCTATTCCAAGCCGACAAAATGAACGTCGCCGCCATCGGCAACCTCGTGCCGCAGCTTCATGTGCATCATGTGGTGCGCTACCGGAATGACCCCGCGTGGCCCGCGCCGGTGTGGGGAAAGTTCGAGCCGCTGCCTTATGCGGCGGGGCGGGTGGCCGAGATTCGGGCGAAGATCGGCGGGGCGGGTTTGGTCGGGTTGAAAGTTTTGTAGGGTGGGCATGTATGTATTCATGCCCACCGATTCTTGGCTCAGTCAGGGCAGGGCGGATAAGCGGAGCGCATCCGCCGCCTTGGTTGGGTGGATGCGCTCCGCTTATCCACCCTACGTCACTACGTCACTTTTGGCTCGTAGTCCCGCCTTCAGGCGGTGATTTGCCGCCTGAAGGCGGGACTACGAACGCTTTAAGGCTTTAAGCCATTGGTTCCGGTGGGCATGGGCAACATGCCCACCCTACGGAAATCACCACTCACCCCAACTCCCGCACCACAATCGCCGCGCCCCCCAGCGGGCTTTTCTCGATGGTCAGCCTGCCCCCGTAAGCCCGCACGATTGAGTTCACAATGGCGAGGCCCAGCCCATGCCCCGGCACGGTCGGGTCGGCCCGCTCGCCCCGCTTGAGCAACCGGTCGGCCAGATCGTCGGGGATGCCGGGACCGTCATCCTCGATCCGCAATTCCAAGCCGCCGTTCTCCGCCACCCGCGCCCCCAACTCCACCCGGCCCCGGCTCCACTTGAAAGCGTTCTCGGCCAGATTGCCGAGGATTTCCAGCAAGTCGCCCTCGTCGCCCCGGAACACCAGTTCGGAACTGACCTCCATCCGGCAGGCGATGCGCTTGTCGGCGTAGACCTTGCCGAGCGCCGAGATAATCTGCCGGGCCTTCTCGGACACGGCCACCGGCGGGGCCAGATGGCTGCGCCCGGACGCCGCCGCCCGCTTGAGTTGGTATTCGATGATGCGGTTCATGCGCTCGATCTGCTCCGCCGCCACGGCCTTGTTTTCGGCGTCCGGGGCGGATTCGGGCAGGGCACCACGCAACACCGCCAGCGGGGTTTTCAGGCTGTGGGCCAAGTCGCCCAGGGCGTGACGGTAGCGGGCCAAGTGCGATTCGGCTTGATCGAGCAGGGCGTTGAGGTTGTCCGTCAGGCCGTGCAACTCGCGGGGATAGTGCCCGGTCAGCCGCTCCGTCCGGCCCGCCTCGATGCTGCGGATGTCGGCGGCGACCCGCCGCAGTGGCGCGAGGGTCCGGCGCAGGATGACCACTTGCAACAGCAGCAAGGCCAGCGCGGCGGCACCGAACCAGCGCCACAGCTTGCGGCGGACCTCGTTCATCTGGTGGTAGTAGTAGCTTTCCTTGTCGTCCAGGGTCTCGGCGATTTGCAGCCGGTGGATGATGGGATTGCGGGCCTTGGGCTTGAGGTAGGCGACCTTCACGCTCAGCACGTAGAGTTGCGTGCCGTTCGGCATTTCCATCGGGTCCAGGCGGGCGGTCCAGAACTCCGGCAATGCGGGCCAGGGGATTTCGATGTCCTTGGCGGAATCCGACAGCCATTCCGGCGTGCTGGAATTTTGCCGGGTGACGATGGCGTACAACCCGGAACCCGGCTGGGTGAAGCGGTCGTTGAGGGTTTGCGGCAGGGTCTTCAAGCCGTCGAGGTGGTCGGTCTCGATGCTGGCCTTGAGGATGTCGGCGTAGCCCTGCATCCGGTCGCGCATGACGGCCTCGGCGCTGTCCTCGAAGGCTTCGTCCAGCACCAGCCCGGTGGCGAACAGGAACAGGGCCAGCACAGCGCTGGCGATGAGCAGCGCCCGCGCTTGCAGGGAATAGCCTGGCGCGGCGGATTGGGTTTCGATGGGGGTCACGTTAAGGGATTGGCTGTTGTATAGGGTGGGAGCGGGCTTTAGCCCGCGACAGATCGTGGGCTAAAGCCCACTCCCACGGTGCCATCGACACCCACCCACAAGCGTTACCGCCCATAGCTGAGGTCTTTAATCAGGATCAACCGGCCATTCTCGAACAGCAGCCATTGCATGAACCGATTGGGGCCGAAGTTGTAGGTCCATTCCTCGATCTCCACGGGCGTTGTGATAGCCGCTCCGAGACCCGGAGCGGGGTAGCCCGGTGCGCCGATGGACAGGGTGCGGTATTCGACCCGGCGATCCACGAAGCTGGGCGGGCCGCAGCGTTGCAGCACTTCGATCTTGAGCAGCCGCTCGTAAACCAGCTCGTTGCCGCAGTAGAAAGCAGGGGCGGGCGTCGCGACCAGAAGGCTCAACAGGCCGAGCGCCGGAATGATGCGGGGCAGATGGCGATGGCGAATCGCGGCGGTCACCGCGCATTCCCGTTGGGCGCGGGGGCGCGCTCCAGCGTGAAGCGGTAGCCCCGGCCCCGCAGGGTCTCGATGGGTTTCAGGCGGTTGTCCGGGTCCAGCTTCTTGCGCAGGCGGGCGATGAAGACCTCGATGACATTGCTGTCCAGGTCGAAATCCTGATCGTAGACGTGTTCGGTAAGGGCGGTCTTGGAAATGACCTGCCCGGTGTGCAGCATGAGGTATTCAAGGATTTTGTATTCCTGGGCGGTTAGGTCCACCGGGTGCCCCGCCACGCTCACCGACTGAGCGCCGATGTCCAGCGCCACCGGCCCGCATTGCAGCATGGGCTGGGCGATGCCCACCGAGCGCCGCAGCAGGGCTTTCACCCGCGCCAGCAGCTCCTCGAAATGGAAGGGCTTGACCAGATAATCGTCGGCGCCCGCGTCCAGACCTTCCACCTTGTCCTGCCAGCGGCCCTGGGCGGTCAGTATCAGGATGGGGAAGGCAATCCCCGCGCTCCGCCAGCGCTTGATGACCTCGATGCCGGACATGCCGGGCAGGCCGAGATCGACGATGGCGAGATCGAAGGGATGCTCGTTTCCTAAGAACCAGCCCTCGTGGCCGTCCGCGCCTGCATCCACCGCATAGCCAGCGGCTTGCAGCCCGGTGCGGAGCTGGGTGCGGAGTTCGGTTTCGTCCTCGATGAGTAGTAATCGCATGGCGGCTATCTTAGCGCGTCTCAGTGGGCGATTTCATGCCCCAGCACCGTGCCCAGCACCGACCCGCCGATGACCGCCGCCGGGTTGCTGTAGCCCACCTGATCCCCGACCACGCCACCGATAATGCCGCCCGCCGCCATGGGGACGATTTCCGAGATGCGCCCGTGATGGCGGTCCCGGTACACGGGGACATCCCGATAGACCGGTACTTCGCGGTACATGACCGGGGGCGGAGCCGGGTAATAGGCCGGAGCCGGGGGATAATAGCCCCGCGCCCAGGGCGGCGGGCCGTGGCGGTGATGGTGGTGATTATCGTAACCATGCCCACCCCAATGCTCATGGTGATGGCCATGTCCATGACCGCGCCAGCCATCGGCGTTGGCGGTTGAAGTTGTGCCCAGGCCGATAATGACCGCTGAGGCGAGGGCGAGGATCGTGCGTTTCATGTCTGTTCTCCTATTGGGTTGGACAATCCGGCGGGGCTTTTTTAGCGGTGTCCCGTGACCGGCGGGACAAAGATTAGGGCGGGCGGGCTGAATGGAAACTGAATGGCCCCCCTATCGCGTATAAGGAATTGGACCGGGACTCCCGGAGAATGGTCCGTATGGATACCTAGGCAGGGATGATCGGCGGCGCGGGGTTGTCTGAAACCAGGGAGTGCCGCGCTTTGAGCCGGCCTTCATGAAAGCGGTTTCGGAAAATTCTTATAGGGAGATAGGGTTATGAAGAAATTGGTCGCTATCTGTTTGATGATGGCCTCGCTGGTGATGACCGCTTGCGATAACAAAGGCACGTCGGGAAGCGGTAGCTCAGGAATGGGCGGACCCGCTGGCGGCGGTGCGGGTGGGAGTGGTGGTTCCAGCGGAACGCCGGGCGGTCCCGCTGGAGGTGGCGGCTCAGGCGGCAACGGCGGAAGCACCCCGTCGGGCGGACGATAAATTCCGTTGATGGCCGTCTTCCAATGGCGGCAAAGGAATAACATCCCGCCAAGGGATGTTATTCCTTACGGGATAGCAATCATTTCCGGCTTCAAAAAATCATTAGTCCCCTTGGCCTTGTGTCTGGCCGTGACCGGCTGCATCGAACTCGGCCCCGGCTACGCCCGCCCCGAAGTGTCCGCCGCCGCCAACTGGCTGGATGTGGGCGACGAAAGACTCAAACCCAAGGCCGGAGAACGGCGCGAATGATGGAAAGTTTTCCATGATCCGACGCCGAATCGGCTCGTCGATCTCGCGTATCGCCAAAATCTACCGCTGCAAGTGGCTGGCGTGAGGATATTGGAAGCGCGGGCGCAACTGGGCATCGCGGTCGGCGAATCCTATCCTCAGTCCCAGCAGATACTTGGGTCGTTGCAGTACAACCGGCTCACCGCGCGAGCCTTACAGGGCCAGTTTTCCCGGATATTCAATTACACCCAATCGCAGCTTGGCTTGGGAGCCGGATTTCTGGGGCCGGTTCCGGCGGGCGGTGGAATCCGCCGACGCCAGCCTGGCGGATTACGACAATACCCTGGTCAGCCTGACCGCCGACGTGGCGACCCATTACATCTTGATTCGCACCGCCGAAAAGCGGCTGGACATCGCCTGCCAGAACGTGGGAACCCAGCGGGAGAGCCTCCGTATCGCCGAGGCCCGCTTCCAGGGCGGCACCACTTCGCTGCGGGACGTGGAGCAGGCCCGCACGGTGCTGGCGAGTACCGAAGCCACGATTCCAGCCTTGGAAATCTCGCAGCGCCAAGCGGTCAATGCTCTCGGTGTGCTGCTGGGTCAACTGCCTAGGCGCATGGAAGGTATCGTTATCCGACATGTTCGATTGGCGCGGCCGGTTCGGGTCCATCGGCCCGACGCTGCGAACGGGCGGATGAGTGGTGGGC
>NZ_JBTEKS010000323.1:0-5037 GCF_054333355.1 Methylomagnum sp.
TGGCCTGACGGAATTTTCTGGGGTTTGGGCTTACTACCCCATGTTGCATGAAATACCGGTCCTTGAGGTTGCCCAGCGCACACACGGTGTGCGCGTCGGGGCCGTCTTCGGGGGTGCCGTAGGGCAACGCCATCCGGCGCGATTCGAGGAAGGCGCTCACGCCGTCATAACGCGGCTTGCCATCGACGTAGCGCCGGTAGTCGGCGTCGCTGTCGAAGGGCACGAACGGCTCGCCGGTCTCGGTGGCGTGTTCTTTAAGGAAGGCGTCGAACAGCTTTTTCCAGGCCGCCGCGTGCACGCTCGCGGTCCTGGTCAATACGCCGTCGAGGTCGAACAGGACCGCGTCGTAATCGCGCGGCGAGAGAGTGACGATGGGGCCGAGGGTACTCATGGCCGACGAGCCGCCGCGCATACTGGCGTGTCGACGGGTTCCAACGCTCGCCTGTGGTCAGTTAAGGCTAGGCGGGGAGTCTGCATGGGTCAGTCCTCCTTGGCGTAACGGTTCCAATTTTCAGACCAGCGCGAGTGACGAAAGTGCGCTGCAACCTCCGGCTTCAGGGACGAATTGGGACTAACCGACGGCCAGCCCCCCGCCCGTCACGCTGGAAATCGGGCGGGATCGGCCATTCCACGCAGTTCAGCCCATTCCGTGGCGGGCGGGTCGCAGTTAATCCGCGCCCCGTGCAAGATCAGTATTCGGGCACCGCCTCCCGCATGCCTTGACGGGAATTTGGAATCAGCCGTGCGAAAACGACCCGCCCCCGCGCCATCGAGAGCGGAAAGGCGCGTAGCCAGCGCCAAAGTCGTCAGTCTCTCCCGTAAGCGCTCATAAACATTTCCACGTTCCGCTCCAAAAGGCGCTCGTCCTCCTCTGGCGTCGGCTTGCCCAGCCCGAGCATGGCCTTGATATGGGCGGTGCCGAGAAACAACGAGAGGAACTGGTCCGCCCCGGCCTCGCTCTCGTGGCGCGCCAGGCTGCCTGCCGCCACGGCGCTGTCCAGGAAATCCCGCACGCGGGCGACGATGTTGAGCGGCCCCTGCTGGAAGAAGGCGCTGCAGGCGTCCTGCTGCACACCGGCCTCCGCAAAGAGGACGCGCTGCTTGCGGATCACGTCATCAGCCCGAATCAGCGCCAGGAAATGGCGGCCGATGAGGGTCAGCGCCTGGCGCGGATCGGCGGGAGGCAGCTCCACGCCGCTCTGGAAATCGAACGCGGCATCGATGCGCCGGCCAATTGTGGCTTCGAACAGCGCCTTCTTGGTGGGGAAGTAGGCGTAGATCGTCATCTTCGACACCCCCGACGCCTTTGCGACCGCTTCCATACTGGTCCGTTCGAAGCCTTGCTCCAGAAACTGCTGCTCCGCCGCTTCGAGGACCCGACGCACGCGCTCGGGGTCGCGGGGGCGACCCGGCTTGGGTTTCGATGAATCGCTCATATAATACTTGACCGTATAGTAAAGTTATGTAGAATTACTTTACGGTCCAGTATATTTAATGGTGTCGCCATGATCAAACCCGATTTCACCGCCCGCCCGGCGCGGCCATTCCTGTCGGCAACCGTTCCCATCCTCTTAGGTCTTGTGCTGTTGGCCGGTTGCTCGACTCCGCCGGAAAACCCAGAGCTACCCCGCCCGGTGCGCGTCATCCAAGTAGGGGAAGCGGCTGCCCAGCCCGCCGCCGGCTTCGCGGGCGAGATCACCGCCCGCCGGGAAACCGCGCTGGCGTTCCGCATCGCCGGGAAATTGGAAGCCCGCCTGGTGGAGGTGGGCGACCGCGTCCGCAAGGGGCAAGTCGCCGCCCGCCTCGACGCCGATGACTACCGGCTCGCCACCCAGAACCTGAAGGCGCAGCTCACCGCCGCCAAGGCCGAGTACGAGTTCTCCCGTGCCGACCTGACCCGTTACCGGGATCTGCTGGATCAGAACATCATTGCCCCGCCGGAATTCGACCGGCGTGAAACGGCTTACACGACGGCGAAGGAGCGGGTCACCGCGCTGGAGGCGCAATTGGGGCAGACCGCGAACCAGCTTCGCTATTCCGAGCTTGCGGCGGAGCGCGACGGCGTCATCACCGGATTCACCGTCGAGGCGGGCGATGTGGTTGCGGCAGGCCAGCCGGTGGCGCGGCTGGCCCAGCTGGACGAAAAGGAAATCACCCTTCACGTCCCGGAGCAGCGTATCGCCCAGGTCACACCGGGGCAGGAAGTCGAGGTCTCGCTCTGGTCCCAAGACGAGCGGCGGTTTCGCGGGAGCATCCGCGAAGTGGCGCCCGCCGCCGACCCCGCGACCCGCACCTACCGCGTGAAAGCGGCCCTGCTGGAGGGCCGCGAACAGGCGCTGCTGGGCATGACCGCCACGGTCTGGCTGCCAGCCAAGGAGCCTGCCGCCGCCGCCATTCCCCGCTCCGCGATCTTCACCACCCACGACGATCCGAAGCAGCCCAAGGTCTGGCGGGTCGACGCCGACACCGTCCGGTCGACTCCGGTGACCCTGGGCACGCCACTGGACGGCGAACGGATAGAGGTTGCCGGAATCGCGCCCGGCCAGACCGTCGTCAGCGCGGGCGTGCAGCGGCTCATCGAAGGCCAGGCCGTGCGCGTCCTCGCCAGCGCCAACGACCGGAGCCAACCATGAACAACTTCAACCTCACCGCCTGGGCGCTACGGCACCGCGCCTTCACCGGGATGCTGATGGTCTTGCTCGTGCTGGGCGGCGTCGTGGGTTATTTCCTCATCGGCCAGGGCGAAGACCCCAAGTTCACCTTCCGCGTCATGGTCGTCAAGACCCTCTATCCCGGCGCCACCGCCGCCGTGGTGGAACAGCAGGTCACCGACCGGGTGGAGAAGAAACTCCAGGAACTGCCCCATCTCGACTACCTCCACAGCTACTCCAAGCCGGGCGAATCGGTGATCTTCATCAACGCCCGCGAGGATACCCCGGCCCCGGAAATCCCCGGCCTCTGGTACCAAGCGCGGAAGAAGACCGGCGATATCGCCGCCGAGTTGCCGCCGGGCGTCGTCGGTCCCTTCTTCAACGACGAATTCGGCGACACCTATAGCGTCATCTATGCCTTCTCCGGCGAAGGCTTCGGCTACGCCGAACTGAAGGACCTGGCGGAATCGGCCCGCCAGCGTTTCCTGCGGGTGCCCGACGTGGAAAAGATCGACCTCATCGGCACCCAGGACGAGAAGATCTTCGTGGAATTCTCCGACAAGAAGCTCGCGGAGTTGGGTTTCAGCGCCACGCAGATCGCCGAGGCCCTGCGCGGCCAGAACGCCCTGGCGCCGGCGGGGAGGGTGGAGGAACCCGGCCAAAACCTGCCGATCCGCATCACGGGCACCCTGGCGACGGTGGACGAGGTGGCGAACCTGGCCCTCCGGGTCAACGGCGCGTCCCTCAGGGTCGGCGACGTGGCGGCCGTGCGCCGGGGCTATGCCGAACCGGCCGAATTCAAGATGCGCTTCAAGGGCAAGGAAGTGGTGGGGCTGGGCATCACCATGAACCCGTCCGGCGACGTGCTGGCCATGGGCAAGGCGTTACAAGCGGAGATGGCCCGTATCCAGGGGGAGCTACCGGTCGGTGTCACCATCGAGCAGGTGGCCGACCAACCCAAGGTGGTGAAGCGGGCCATCGGCGAGTTCCAGCAGACCTTTTTCGAGGCCCTGGGGACGGTGCTGCTGGTGAGCTTCCTCAGCCTGGGCTGGCGGGCCGGTTCCGTGGTGGCCCTGACCGTGCCCCTGGTGCTGGCGGGTACGCTGCTCGGCATGCTGGTGTTCGGCATCGGCCTGCACCGCATCTCCCTGGGCGCCCTGATCCTGGCCCTGGGGCTGTTGGTGGACGATGCCATGATCGCCATCGAGATGATGGCCCGCAAGCTGGACGAAGGCTGGGACCGGGTCCGCGCCGCCACCTACGCCTATGGCGCCACGGCCTTCCCCATGCTGACCGGCACCCTCATCACCATCGCCGGGTTCCTGCCGGTGGGGCTGGCCCGCTCCTCGGCGGGCGAGTACACGGTGGCGATCTTCCAGGTGGTGGGCATCTCGCTGCTGCTGTCCTGGGTCGGCGCGGTGATCTTCACGCCTTACCTGGGCTACTGGATGCTCAAGGGCCGCCCGGACGGGGAAGCCCACGGCGAGCATTTCGACACGCCCTTCTACCGTAGGCTGCGGCGCTGGGTGGGCTGGTGCGTGGATCACCGCCGCGCGGTGATCGCCCTGACCCTCGCGCTGTTCGGCCTCGGCATCGCCGCCATGAGCCAGGTGCCCCAACAGTTCTTCCCCTTGTCGAACCGGCCCGAGTTGATCGTGGACCTGTGGCTGCCCGAAGGCGCTGCCTTCGCCCAGACCGAGGCCGCCGCCCGCGATTTGGAAGCCGTCCTCGCCCAGGACGAGGACGTGCTCCATTACGCCACCTATGTGGGCGGCGGGAGCCCGCGCTTCTTCCTGCTCATCACCCAGCAATTGAACCATTCCAACCTGGCCCAGATCGTGGTCATGACCCACGACAAAGCCGCCCGCGAGCGGGTGCTGCACCGCTTGCGGGAGTTGTTCCAGACGGATTTCCCGGAGGTCCGTGGCCGCGTCATGCGCCTGGACGTGGGGCCGCCCCAGGAATACCGGGTGCTGGGCGAAGACCCCAGGGAGGTGCGGCGCATCGCCGACCGGGTCAAGGCCATCGTCCGGGGCAATCCCCACACGGTGGACGTGAACGACGACTGGGACGAGCGCCTGCCCGCGTTGCGCCTGAAGCTGGACCAAGACAAGGCACGGGCGCTGGGGGTCAGTTCCCTGGGCTTGGCGCAGGCCCTGCGCGGCCATTACGTGGGGCTACCCGTGGGGCAGTTCCGGGAGGGCAACGAACTCATCGAGATCGTCTGGCGCTCGCAGCCGCAACAACGCGCCTCGGCGGACGGATTGCCCGATGTGTCGGTGCGGACCGGCAACGGCCAAGCGGTGCCGCTGTCGCAACTGGCCCAACTGGAAACCGTGTTCGAGGACGGCATCTGCTGGCGGCGCAACCGCTATCCGGCGGTGTC
>NZ_JBTEKS010000324.1:0-5027 GCF_054333355.1 Methylomagnum sp.
AGTTCCGCGACCACCGCCAAGTCGTGGGTGATGAACAGATAGCTCAGGCCACGGGTTTCCCGCAGTTCCCGCAGCAGCGCCAGAATTTGCGCCTGCACCGACACATCCAGGGCGCTGGTCGGCTCGTCGCAGACGATGAGCTTCGGCTCCACCGCCAGGGCGCGGGCGATGCAAATGCGCTGGCGCTGCCCGCCGGAGAATTCGTGCGGATAGCGCAACCGCGCTTCCGGCGGCAAGCCCACCGAGCGCAGCAAATCCTCCGCCCGCTCCCGCCGCTCCGCCGCCGTCATGCCTAAACGCTGGGCACGCAACCCCTCCTCGATCACGTCGCCGACGATCATGCGCGGATTCATCGACGAGTACGGGTCTTGAAACACGATTTGCATCTCGGCGTAGCGCTGCCGCCTCGCCTCGCCGGTCAGCCCGGTGATGTCCGCCCCGTCGAACCGCACCCGCCCGCCGGACGAGTCGATAAGATTCAGGATGCCCTTGCCCAAGGTCGTCTTGCCGCAGCCGGACTCGCCCACCAAGGCCAAAGTCTCGCCCCGCCCCAAGGAAAACGACACGCCATCCACCGCCCGCACAAAATCCACCGTGCGCTGGAAGATGCCCTTCTTAATCGGGTAATGAACCCTGAAATCAGAAACCTCCAACAACGCGGCTTTAGTCCCCTCTCCCCCTGGGAGAGGGTCGGGGTGAGGGGGATCAATCAGGCTTTTCTTCCTTACCAAGGAGTTGGCAAAAAATAACTTCCCGGAATCGGTAGGTCGGACTTCAGTCCGACCTGTCGGGCTAAAGCCCGACCTACAGCGAGGCGCGATGAATTCGGGAAATTGTTTGCGGCCATGTCCTAAACACGCGTCCAGCCTCGGCATCGCCCCCAACAACGCCCGGCTATAGGGATGCGCCGGCCCCTCGAAGAATTCCCGCCCGCTCTGCTCGACGATCTTCCCCGCCCGCATCACCGCCACCCGGTCGCACAGTTCCGCGACGATGCCGAAGTCGTGGGTGATGAGCCATAGCGCCATGCCGGTGTCCCGTTGCAGGCGCCTGAGCAATTCCAGGATTTGCGCCTGCAAGGTCACGTCCAGCGCCGTGGTCGGCTCGTCGGCGATGAGCAAATCCGGCTCGCCCGCCAGAGCGATGGCGATCATCGCCCGCTGCCGCATCCCGCCGGAAAGCTGGTGCGGATATTCGCCGAAGTGCCGGGCCGGTTCGGGCAGCCCCACCTGATCCAGCAATTCCAGCGCCCGCCGGTGCAAAGCCGCGCCCCTCAATCCACGTTGTAAGGCCAGCACCTCGCCGATTTGCCGACCGATGGTCATCACCGGATTGAGCGAACTCATCGGGTCTTGGAACACGATACCGATGCGCCGTCCCCGGATGGCGCCCATGGCGTATTCCGGCAGCCGGAACAGATCGGTCCCGCCCAAGCGCACCTCGCCGCCGCCGATGCGGGCGTTGTGGGGCAGCAAGCGCAACACCGACAGCGCCGTCACCGACTTGCCGGAACCGGATTCGCCGACCAGGGCGAAGCTCTCGCCTTTGTCGATGTGGAAGGAAATGTCGTCCACCGCTGGAACGTAGTCGGTGCCCTGCTTGAAGGCAACGTGCAGGTTGGTGACGGTGAGCAGCCGCTCCGCCGGAGAACGGGCCGGGGTATTACTCATGGTTAACCTTCACAATTCGCCTCATTCACCGAGTAGATTTCGCTCTTCGTCTCACCGGCTTGGTTTTTGGCAAACTGGCTTCCTCAGTTTTGCTAGAAGGTTCGATAAGCTGATTCAGCTTTTTAATTTCAGGCTCGGTCAAATAACGATACCGGCCCAGCGGCACATCCAGCGAGATATTCATAATACGAATCCGCTTCAAGGCGGTCACTTCGTAACCTAAGAATTCACACATCCGGCGAATCTGCCGGTTCAATCCTTGGGTCAGGATGATTTTAAAGGTGTGCTTTCCGGTTTGCGTGATTTTGCATTTTTCGGTGATGGTATTCAACACCGGAATGCCGTTGCCCATGCGCTCAATAAATCTATCGGCAATGGGTTTATCGACCGTGACGACATATTCCTTCTCGTGATTATTCCCGGCCCGTAGGATTTTATTTACGATGTCGCCATCATTGGTCAGGAATATCAAGCCCTCGCTGGCTTTATCCAGTCGCCCGATGGGGAAAATCCGTTTGGGGTGATTGATGTAGTCGATAATATTATTCTTGGCTGCCAGGTTGGTGGTGCATTCGATGCCCACCGGCTTATTGAAGGCGAGATAGATGAATTTTTCGCGCTTTTCTTTTATCAGCTTGCCATCCACTCGCACCATGTCGTCGGGGCCGACTTTGGTGCCCATTTCCGGCACTTTGCCATTAATGGTGACTCGTCGTTCTTCGATGAGCTTGTCCGCCTCGCGGCGCGAGCAATAGCCGGTTTCGCTGATGAATTTGTTGAGGCGTTTTGGGGTTTGGTCCATGGAGTTAGTTTTCGCCAGGATTACAGATAATTGGAACTAGCCGTTGTTCGATTTCACTCAGATAGTGGGTGAGTCCGGTATGCTTGCCTTTTGTCCGAAGAATTTCCAGCGGGGTTGCTTTCCAGCATTGTTCTTCGCGTGAATATTCGCCACCCGTGAGCGTTTCTAGAACCACTTTGGGATTTCTGCTTCGATCTGACGTGGAGCGTAGCCGGTGCGCGTCTTCGCATGGACAAAAACCTAATTCCCGGCTTGTTTCTTCCAAGCGTCGTTGTTCCGCTTGGTCAGACGGGATAAATCCATTCAAAACCCAGGCTTCCCGCATTCGGTCGGCGGTGCCGATAATAATTTGAAACTCTGTCTGTTCGCCAATATATGGCTTACGTGCCTCTGTGATTCCTTCTAAACGTTCGGGTTGACTATCCAAATCACGGATAAATAGAACCGCCTCAATCAAGCGACCCTCTTTGCGGCGAAGAGCTTTAACGACGTTGATAATCTTCGCCGTCGTGTGAAAATCGGCCTTTTTTGGGGTTTTATCGTGACCGAGAGGCCTCGGAAAGCGAAACCCCTTCTTCTCAAAATACTCGACAATAAGACGAATATCCTTCCAACAGGAATGCTGCGTTTCTGGTTTTAATCCACTCCATCGGAATGTATATTCAAACAGGCTGGAATCCAGCCAATCGACCTTTTCTGTTAAAACTCGCTCGGCTAATACTGTGGCGGTGCGGGCATCCGCGCTGCTTTCGACGATAACCAGAAACTCAAGCATCTTGTTCCCCAGTCACAACCCAATCTTCGCCTTCGGCGCTCCAGAATTCCCCGGTGGTGAGGGTTTGTATGGCCCATTCGGCATCGGGATGTTCGTCCAAGCGTTTGCAGTGAGTAAAGCCCGCATGATTGTTATTCAATACATGAACTTGGGAGGGTTTGAGTTCGTCTACGATATAAGGCGAGTGGGTGGAAAAGATGATTTGTAAATTGGGGTTGGTTTGGATGATTTCTTTGAATACCGCCACTAATTCTCGTTGAGCTTTGGGGTGGAGTCCTTGTTCGATATCGTCCAGTAATACTAGATTTGGCGGCTTAGGATTGGCTAAAAAGGCCAGAAGCCCCAAAGCCAGTAAGGTTCCTTCGCTAATAGCATGAGCAGGAATACGCTCGCCCGTATTCATATCTAAAACAATTTCTTGTCCAGTGACATCCTGGCTCTCATTATAAGAAAGCGACTTTCCATCCACTTCAATTAAGCGCTGACGATTGACTTGAACCTTGGCACGTCTTATCCCCACCATCCGAACTCCCGGAACGATTCGTTTCAACCATTCCTGCAAGTATTGAAACGAGTTTGGAACTTCGTTGCGGAAATAATCCAATGTAGGTGCCAAACCCGAACCGTCATATTCAACGCTCGGGATGATTTCTTCACTGTAAGCCGCCTTGGCAAGATTGGCGACCATTAGCTTTATATTAATAGTGCTTATCAACGCTTGGGGTACAGGATATTCGGCCAAGTTACCAAACATTTCTGACCATTTGTTTGCTTGTCCTTCGCTGTGATCGGTTTTCCAGATTAAAGCGGGTGACTGCCATGCAGTGTCGGTTAACCGTTCAAACCCGTAGCCTGCTCTCCAGGTCGCCAAATCCTCCCCACATCCCCAGAATCCGCTTGCCATAACAGATAAATCTCGCTGTCCAGCAGTTACAAGGCTATCAGGAGAGAAAGGATGCCTAAAAACTATTTCCGGTGGAGAATTAACCAACCGACTTAAAGCATATAGAGCCTGCAAAACGGAAGTCTTCCCCGAGCTATTCTGCCCCACTAGCGCGTGCAACCGGGAATTATCCAAATTAATTTTGGTATTCCGGTGGCTTTTAAAATTGTGCAATTCGATAATTTCGATCATTTATCGCGTCCTCAGTTTGAAGTAACCGCCATTGTAGTGGCGATATCCCGCAAAAGCGGGAATAGTTGTAAATATCAGGATCAACGCTTACTCGCCCCGCCTCGGATCAAACGCATCCCTGACCGCATCCGCAAACAAATTCGCTGGCAACACCAGCGCGAACATAAACACAAACGCCGCCACCAGCGACCACCACACCACCGGATCGCGAGCCATTTCCAGGCGGGCCGAGTTAATCATATTGCCCCAGGATTCCATGGTCGGGTCCACCCCAATATTGATATACGACAGCGCCGCCTCGGCCAGCACCAGCGAGCTGAAATCCAGCGCCACCGAAATCAGCACCAGATGGAACAGGTTCGGCAGGATATGCCGCAGCAGAATCACCCCCTGCCGCACCCCCAGCGCCCGCGCCGCCTGCACATATTCCAACTCCCGCAGCTTCAAAGTTTCCGCCCGCAGCAGCCGACACAGGCCGGTCCACGAGGTCAGCCCCAAAATCAGGCACAGCGCCAGCAACCGGAAATCCGCCCGCAATGCGAGGCTGGCGAATTCGTCCTCGTGGCGGGCCATGTAGCCCTGCATCACCAGCATGGCGGCGGCGATGAGCAGCACGCCGGGCACGGAGTTGAGCGTGGTGTAGAG
>NZ_JBTEKS010000325.1:0-5026 GCF_054333355.1 Methylomagnum sp.
CAGGGTGCCGGTGGCGTCGCTCTCGCCGAATTCCGCGAGCGGTGCCTGGGGCACGCCGTGGCGGTATTCCTGGCGGTATTTCTTGCCGCCCCGGTGGATTTCCAGGGTCAGTAATTCCGACAGGGCGTTGACCACCGAGACGCCGACGCCGTGCAGGCCGCCGGAGACTTTGTAGGAGTTCTGGTTGAACTTACCGCCGGCGTGGAGGACGGTCATGATGACTTCCGCCGCCGAGCGGCCTTCCTCCTCGTGGATGTCCACCGGGATGCCGCGCCCGTCATCGGTGACGGTGACGGATTCGTCGGCGTGGATGATGACGCGGATGTTCTTGCAATAACCGGCCAGGGCTTCGTCGATGGCGTTGTCCACCACCTCGAAGACCATGTGGTGGAGTCCGGTGCCGTCGTCGGTGTCGCCGATGTACATGCCGGGCCGCTTGCGCACGGCGTCTAGCCCTTTCAGGACTTGGATGGAAGTGCTGTCGTATTCGGGTGCGGGATTGCTTGTATTCATTGTGTCTGTCATGCCTGAATCACCCGGCCCTGTTCCACTTGAAGCAAGGCCGCATCGCTATCTAAGCCTTCCTCGATCATGTTCCGGGCGGTGGCGGTCACGAAATATTGGGTCCGCCCCTCGCGTAGGAAGGCTAGCAGGGTTGTCTTGTTGTGTTCGTCGAGTTCGGAGGCCACATCGTCCACTAGCACGCACCCGGCGGCGCCGACCCGTTCCTCCATTAAGCGGGACTGCGCCAGCAGGAGCGCATAGACCAAGAGCTTCATTTGTCCCCGCGAGAGGTAAGCCTTGATCGGACGGCCATTGAGTGTGATGGAAAAATCCCCCTTGTGGGGTCCAGATTGGGTGTAGCGGTGGCGCGCATCCGCCGGGGTGCCTTCGGTCAGGATCGTTTCCAGTGGTTTGGCCGTGTCCCACCCCGCCTGGAGGCGAAATTCAAAGCGTTGGCCGGGGAAAAAACGCGCCGCCGTGTCATGAAAAAAGGGTTCAAGCCGTTCCGCATAACGTAGGCGCGAATCAGCCACTATTGTACCGTACCGGGCTAGCTCATGGTTCCATGGCGGCAGTTCCCGCAGGTGGTTTTCGCGGAGTAGCGCGTTGCGCTGGCCGAGGGCTTTGACGTAGCGGCGCCAATGGTCGAGGTAGGCGGCGTCCTCGTGGAACGCGCCGAAGTCCAGGAATTGCCGCCGCTGCTTGGGAGCGCCTTCCAGCAGGGCAATGCCAGCGGGTTGGATGACCAGCACGGGAAACGTCCGGATCAGTTCGGCGCTGGATTGCAGCACCTTGCCGTCGAGATGGATTTCCCGCTCGCCCCGTGCGAGGCGGATGCCGATGGGGATGGCCCGGCCTTGATCGGTGGCAGTTCGCCCCGTCACCGTGAGCGCCGATTGGCCGAAGCGGATAAGCTGATTCGTCTGCGCGGTGCGGAACGACCGCGCCCGGCCCAGCAGGTAGATGGCTTCCAAGAGGGAGGTTTTACCGCTGGCGTTGGAGCCGATCAGGAAGTTGAGGCGGGGCGAGGGGAGGAGGCTCGCCGACTCGATGTTGCGGATATCCTGGACTTCGAGCTTGAGGAGGCTCATCGGGTATTGGTTTCCCCGTCACTCGTTAGCGGCCTTTCGCCGTATTCGCACGTTTCCAAATTCCGGCCCGGAAAAACGGTTAGCCGCTTGGCCTTAAGGCACACCGAATATCGGTTAGCGGGAAATCATCGCTCTTGAAGAGCAAAGGCGCATCCAGCCTTTTCGCCAAGGCGTAGGAGAAACAATCGCCGAAGTTCAGCTTGGCAGGATGGCGACCCTTGCCGAAACGCAAGAAGGCTGCGATGGCGAGTTCGACGAGGCTATCGTCCACGTCGGCGATGTGCAGGCCGAGTTTGGTCAGGGTGTAGTCGAACCGTTCCCGCCCTTCGGTGGGGTTCGGCGCGCGAGATAACACGACCATCAAGGTTTCCATTTTGCTGACCGCGCCGAAGATGGGGCGGCAGCTCTGGGCGATGCGTCCAAAATGAATCGGGCCATCCGGTTCACCTAGCAGAATCGCGACCATGGCGCTGGTGTCCACCACTAAACCAGCGGGGCAGTCCATGCTCGTCATAGCCTAGGATTTCGTCAGCGGTGCGGGGGTCGGTAGGGAGCCGACCCCAGAAATCCCGCATTTCGCCTGCGAATTCCTCCCATGTGGGCTTGGGCGTGGCGGGTGGTTCAGGGGGCAGCCTGTCCCGCAGCAGGGCTAAAACTTCCTGCGCCACGGAGCGGCGATGGGCGGCAGCGGTGTCGCTCAGGCGTTGATAGAGGTCGTCGGGGATGTCGGGCAAGACAAGGGTATTCATGTGCTGTCCTCGCTCCAAAAGACCAGTACGGGGCAACGCGCCGTTCACAGCCGCATCGGCATGACGATGAATTTGAAACGGCTGTCCTCGGTGTCTTCAATGAGGCAGCTATTGGCGGTGTCGGTGAAGGACAGCCTTACTTGGTCGGAACCGACGTTGTTGATGGCGTCCAGCAAATAGGCGGCGTTGAAGCCCACCGACAAGCCCTGGCCTTCCATCGCCACCGGCAAGCGCTCTTCCGCTTCCTCGTGTTCCGGGTTTTGCGCCTTGAGGGCCATCACGGCCTCCTCGTCCACTTCCAGGCTGATGCTCTTGTACTTCTCGTTGGATAGCACCGACACGCGGGTCAGGGCGCCTTTGAAAACATCCTTATCGACCTGGAAGCTGCGGGTCAATTCGCGGGGCATGACCCGTTGGTAATCGGGGAAGCGCCCCTCGATCAACTTGGCGGCGAAGCTGACCGCGCCCAGGTTCACCCGCACGGTGTTGGGGGCGATTTGCACGGTCACGGTGTCGTCGGCCTCGCCCAGCAGGCGGGCCAGCTCCAGGATGCCTTTGCGGGGGATGATGATCTGGCGTCCGCCGTTGGCGTCCAGTTCGTTGGGTTCCTCGAACACCGCCAGCCGATGGCCGTCCGAGGCGACGGTGCGCAGCATCCGGCCATCCAAGTCTAGTAGCAGGCCGTTGAGGTAATACCGCACGTCCTGCTGGGCCATGGCGAAGGTGGTTTTCTCCAGCGCCCGGCGCAGGCTGGCGACCGGGACAGAGACCTCTAATTCCGGGACGCCGCTGTCGAATTCCGGGTAGTTGTCGGCGGGCAGCGTGCTGAGGTTGAAGCGGCTGCTCCCGCACCGGATGGCGAAGCGGTCGTCCTTGCATTCCACGCTCACCGTGCTGCGGTCCGGCAACAGGCGGCAGATGTCGAGGAGCTTCCGGGCCGGCACCGTGACTTCCCCGGCATCGCCAGTCTCCACGGTGGTCCGGGTGACCAGTTGCACTTCCAGGTCGGTGCCGGTCAGTTCCAATTGGCCGTCCGCCAGCTTGAGCAATACGTTGGACAGGATGGGCAGGGTTTGGCGTTTTTCGACGACGCCGATGACCTGCTGCAACGGGGTAAGCAAAGTCTCGCGGGCGATGGTGAATTTCATGGGGAAAAGGCTCTTACGGTATTGATTCGGTCAGTCGGATGGTTCTATCCGAAAATGACACCACAATCAAGCAGATAGCGTGCGCATGAGATTGCTGTAATCCTCGGCGAATTTGTTATCGCTTGCCTTGAGTTCCAGCACTTTGCGGGTGGCGTGCAGCACGGTGGTGTGGTCGCGGCCCCCGAACATCTCGCCGATTTCCGGCAGGCTGTGGTTGGTCAGTTCCTTGGCGAGCGCCATGGCGATTTGGCGCGGGCGGGTCACGGAGCGGGTGCGCTTGGCGGACAGGAGGTCGGCGACCCGGATTTTGTAGTATTCCGCCACGGTCTTCTGGATGTTCTCCACATTCACCAAGCGGTCCTGCAAGGCGATCAAGTCGCGCAGGGCTTCCTTGGCGAATTCCAGGGTGATGGGCTTGCCGGTGAAATGGGAATTGGCGATGACCCGCCGCAACGCGCCCTCCAGTTCGCGGATGTTCGAGCGCATCCGCTTGCCGATGAAGAACGCCACTTCGTTGGGCAGGTCCACGCCGCTGTGCGCCGCCTTGTTCATGAGAATGGCGACCCGGGTTTCGAAATCCGGCGGCTCTATCGCCACCGGCAGCCCCCAGCCGAAGCGGGATTTCAGTCGCTCTTCCAGCCCTTTGATCTCCTTGGGATAGCGGTCGCAGGTCAGGATGACCTGATGCTTGTTCTCCAGCAGGGTATTAAAGGTATGGAAGAACTCTTCCTGGGAGCGCTCCTTGCCCGCGAAGAATTGAATGTCGTCGATCAAGAGCGCGTCGACGGTGCGGTAATAATCCTTGAAGGCATTGATGGCGTTGTGCTGTAGCGCCTTCACCATGTCCGAGACGAAGCGCTCCGAGTGCAGGTAGACGATGTTCGCCGACGGATTGCCCTTGAGGATTTCGTTGCCGATGGCGTGCATCAGATGGGTCTTGCCCAAACCCACGCCGCCATAAATAAACAAGGGGTTGTAGGCGCGGCCCACGTTCTGGGCCACCTGGGCGGAGGCGGCTTTCGCCAATTGGTTGGATTTGCCTTCGACGAAGGTGTCGAAGGTGAACGTGGTGTTCAGGTTATGGGGCTGGCCCTTTTTCGCGCCGGGCGGCTTGCGGGCCACCGGCGATAGGGCGGGTGCCTGGGCCTCCGGTTTCTTCGTGCCGATTTCCAGCACCACGCTGGGTGCCGGATCCACCCTCTGGGCGGACACCACTTCCTCGATCTTGCCGATGAAATGCTGCTTCACCCAGTCCAGCACGAAGCGGTTCGGCGCCAACAGTTTTAATTCGGAGCCGCTCTCCACGGCCTGTAGCGGGCGTATCCAGGTGTTGAACTGCTGGGGCGGCAGCTCGCCCTCCAGCTTGGTCATGCATTGGCTCCAAAGCATACTCATTGAGCGGCTCTCCCAAGGGCCGGGAAGCGGTGCGGGGGGGAAAACATGGGCGGGATGTGGTGTCGGGCGGTCGAAGGGGGACGTACTATACCGCAATCCCCAAGTTATCCACAGGATTGACAGACCCTCGGCCCCTGCT
>NZ_JBTEKS010000326.1:0-5008 GCF_054333355.1 Methylomagnum sp.
TTGCACTCCAGCGTTTGGATTCACCGATACCGTCTCGAAGCCAAATAAGCGCCGCTATAAGCGACAGCGCTAACTTAAGGCAGCGAGAATTGGGGTGGAAGGCCATATGCCAGAACCCACTCAACACGCCGTCAGGAAAAACGACACGTATGGACACCAACGAAAGGACTCAACCATGAACGGAAACAAACTCGGCTATTTAGGCATACCGCTCGCCCTTGCGTTGGGCGGTGCGCTGCCGTCGGCCCAGGCGGCGATCAATATCCAGTGCCCCGGCGACAACAACGACGGCGTCATCAACGCCGTGCCAGCGCCGGGACCGGGCTACGACCCCAACGTCAAATGCGTCCACATCGGCGGCGGCGACGGCCTCATCACCATGGCCGACGACAGCGAGATGTACATCCTGGGCTTCAGCGACCTCAACGGCGTGCCCCAGGACCAGGCCGCCAATCACGGGCTGCTGCGGGCGCAATACACGGCCCCGACCATCGAGCTGAAGGAGGGCCAGAAGGTCTACCTCTCGCTCACCAACATCGGGATGCTCAAGCGTCCCGACCTGTTCGACTCCCATTCGGTCCACTTCCACGGCTTCCCGAACGCCGCGAGCGTCTTCGACGGCGAGCCCGAAGCCTCGGCCACCATCTCCATGGGCTCGACCCTCACCTACTTCTACGACATCAAGGAGCCCGGCACCTTCATGTACCACTGCCATGTGGAAGCCTCCGAGCACATGGCGATGGGGATGCTGGGGAACCTGTTCGTGCATCCGGCCCAGGACGGGCAGACCCTCGGCGGCCGCACCAAGTTCGCCTACAACGACGGCGACGGCTCCACCGGGTACGACGTGGAATATCCGATCCAGCTCGGCTCCTTCGACTCCAACTTCCACACCCAGCACATTAACGTCCAGCCCTTGCCGTTCGCGGACCTGAAGGACGATTACGGGTTGATCAACGGGCGCGGCTATCCCGACACGGCGAGCGCCACGCCCCCGCCCGCGCCGCAGGACGTGGCGGACCTGCACCCGGAAGTGACCACCACCCAGCCGGTCGGCTCGCTCATCACGGCGAACCAGGGCCAGCGCATCCTGCTGCGGCTCTCCAACCTCAACGTGACCCGCGACTACACCATCGCCGCCATGGGCCTCTCCATGCAGGTGGTGGGCAAGGATGCGCGCATCCTCCGGGCGATGAACGCCAGCAACCCGACGCTGCCCCAGACCCAGACCGGGGCGAATCTCTACTACGAGACCAACGCCATCACCCTGGGCAGCGGCGAGACCTACGATGTCCTCATCGACACCACGGGCGTGGCGCCGGGGACCTACTACCTCTACACGACCAACCTGAACCTGCTCAGCAACGGGCCGCAGGATTTCGGCGGGATGATGACCGAAATCCAAATTTTGTAGGCGTGGGTTGACGAGCTTCAAGGAGAACCAACATGGCTATGCGATTCGATCCAATGACAATAAGCCGGTGCGCGGCGTGTGTCGCGCTGGCCTGGGCGGCTCTTGGGAGTCCCCTGGCACAGGCCGGCGCGACGATTCCCAGCGCCCCCGGCGCACCCAATTTCACCCTGACGGCGGCGGAGGATTATCTGCCGACCCCGGACGGCGGCAGCGTCTATGTGTGGGGCTACGGCGCCGGCCCGGCCATGCAGTATCCGGGACCGAACCTGATCGTGAATCAGGGCCAACAGGTGCAAGTCACCCTGACCAACACCCTGCCGCAACCCACCTCCATCGTCTTCCCCGGCCAGGAGGGCGTGACCACCTCCTGCGAGGCCACCACCCCGCAGGGCACCCGGCGCCTCTTGACCTGCGAGGCGGCCCCCGGCCAGACCGTGACCTACACCTTCACCGCCGCCAAGCCCGGCACCTACCTCTATCACAGCGGCACGCGGCCCGACTTGCAGGTGGAAATGGGCCTGGTCGGGGCGCTGATCGTGCGGCCCACCGGATACACAACGGGTGCGCCCAAGGCTTACGCCCAAACGGGTTCCGCCTATGACCACGAATATCTGGCCCTGCTGACCGAGATGGATGTGCGCATCCACGAGGAAATGGCGGCGGGCCGCTACGCCAATGTCGACACCCGCGACTACAAGCCGGTGTGGTGGTTCATCAATGGCCGCAACGGCGTGGACACGGTGCTGCCGGACAATTATCAACTTCTCCCCAACCAGCCCTACGGGGCCATCGTCCGCACCCATCCGGGCGAAAAGGTGCTGCTGCGGCTGGTCGGCGCGGGCCGCGACCCCCATCCCTTCCACACCCACGGCAACAATTTCACGCTGCTGGCGAAGGACGGGCGGCTGTTCGAAAGCGCACCGGGCTTAGGTCCCGACCGCGCCGCCTCGGGCTTCACCCAGGATGCGCATCCGGGCGAGACCTACGACCTGCTATTCGCCTGGACCGGCAAGGGGCTGGGCTGGGACATCTACGGCAACCGCCCCGGCCACGGCAGCGGCGGCAACTGCAATCCCGCCACCCTGGAACCCGGCGAGGACGCCGCCGACCACTGCAAGCCGGTGCCGGTGGTGCTGCCCGAATTGCAGGACCTGGCCTTCGGCCCCTTCTACAGCGGCAGTCCCTATCTCGGCGCGTCCGGCCAACTGCCTCCGGGCGAGGGCGGTTTCAACGCCAACGGCGGCTTCTTCTTCATGTGGCACTCCCATAGCGAGAGGGAACTCATCAACTTCAACATCTTTCCCGGCGGCATGATGACCTTCCTGATCGTCGAGCCGCCGGGGGTGGCGATTCCATAACGAGATGCCCAAAGAGGGGCGCGGTTCGAAGCGGCGCCTGGGATTTCCCAAACCCTTCCCCGACCCTGCCAACCCTTCTCCGACTTCCCAACCCCTCCCAACCTCCCCTTATCAGGGGAGGGGCCGGAAGGGGAGGAGAAAACCGGGGAGGGAGTTTGAAGCCCCTCCTGATAAGGGGGGTTGGGGGGGTTGATCGCGAAACCTTCAAGCATCCCCTCGGAAAGTGCCCATCAGACCCAATACGAAGAGGTTCAAACCATGGATAGGACTATGCAACGTGGACTCCTGGCGAGCGCCGTGGCCTTGGCCTGCGGCAACGCCGTGGGAGCCGAGCACTGGCTGTGCGCCGGCACCTTCAACAAGACCCTGCCCGACGCCAGTTCGGTGGCGATGTGGGGCTACGCCGACGCGACCAACGCCGTCGGCCACGCCTGCCCGGCCAATGGAAACGCCGCTTACACCTCGCCCGGCCCCCGGTTGACCGTCCTGCCCGGCGATGCCAGCGGACTGACCGTGCATCTGCGGAATAATCTCCCCGGCGAAACCTCCCTGGTCATTCCCGGCCAGACGGCGGCGATGACGCCAGTGAAGTGGACCTCCGGCCCCTACAACGGTCGGGTGCGGTCCTTCACCCACGAAACGCCGCCCGGCGGGACCGCCGACTACGTCTGGGCCAATCCGCGCCCCGGCAGCTACGCCTATCAGTCGGGCACCCATCCCCAGGTGCAAATCCAGATGGGCCTGTTCGGGGCCATGACCCGTGACCAGGCGACCAACACCGCCTATACCGGCGTGGGCTACACCACCGAAGTATTGCAGTTCTACAGCGAAATCGACCCGGCCCTGCACGCGGCGGTGGCGGGGGGCGGCTATGGCCCGGCGGGCGGCATGACCAGCACGGTGAACTACAACCCGAAGTGGTTCCTGGTGAACGGCGCGCCCTTCGTCGATCCCTCGCCCGCCACCCCGGCCACCCTTCCGGCGGGCAATGTGGGCGGCAACACCCTGCTGCGCTTCTTCAACATGGGGCTGCGCAGCCACACCCTGATGCTGCAAGGCGCAAGCATGAAACTGGTGGCCGAGGATGGCCGTCTCCAGCCGGTGCCCCACGAGCAATACTCGCTGATGATCGGCGCGGGCAAGACCCACGACGCCCTATTCACTCCGACCGCTGCCGGTACGTTTCCGCTGTACGAGCGGATGCACAACCTGAGCGTCGGGGTCGGCGGCGGCCAGATGAAGACCGGCGGGATGATGAGCTTCCTCGCGGTCGGCGCCGCCACGACCGGGCCGGTGGGCAACCCGGACGCCTTCACCACCAACGAGGACACGGCGCTCACCGGCAACGTGCTGACCAACGACACGCCGCCCGCCGGCCTCACGGCGCAGTTGGTGACCGGCCCGACCCACGCCCTGTCCTTCGCGCTGAACCCGAACGGCAGCTTCGCCTACACCCCGGCCCTCAACTACAACGGCCCGGACGGCTTCGTGTACCGGGCCTCCAACGGCACGGTCCTGAGCGCCAACACCACGGCCTCGATCACGGTGACTCCGGTCAACGATCCGCCGACCCTGAACGCGATTCCCTCGCCGCGGAACGCGACGGTGGGCACGCCGTTCAGCTACACGGCGGTGGGCGGCGACGTGGACGCGGGCAGCGTCCTCACCTACTCCCTGGTGACCGCGCCGGGCTGGCTGACCATCAATCCCGCCAGTGGTTTGATGTCCGGCACCCCGGCGGCGGCCAATATCGGCTCGTCCACGGTGACGGTGCGGGTGGCCGACAACGGCACGCCCAGCCTGGCCGCGACCCAAAGCTTTACCCTGAATGTCGCGGGAACGGCGCCGACCTCCACGGTCTACTTCTCCACCCTCGGCGACACCAACCCGCCGGGCGTGACCGGCACGGCCGACAACGCCGACCACTACGCCTGGAACGGCACCGCGTTCAGCCGGGCGGTGGATGTCACAACCATCGCCAACCCCGTGCCCGGCATCGCCAACGTCGACGGCCTGCAACGGGTGGACAACACCCACTTCTACCTGTCCTTCAACGGCAACGAGAGCCTGCCGGGCCTTGGCACGGTGCAGGACGAGGACATCGTCTTCTACAACGGCGGCACCTGGTCGGTGTATTTCGATGCCACCGCCCGGGGCCTCACCCAGAACATGGATGCGTTCACCATCGCCGGCACCACCGTCTATTTTTCGACCGCTGGCAACACCAACCCGCCGG
>NZ_JBTEKS010000327.1:0-4990 GCF_054333355.1 Methylomagnum sp.
CTCCGCCCAGCGAACGGCGGCTGGCTCTGGCCTCGCTGGCTGAGCGGAGTCGAAGCCAGCGGGGCCGGAGCCTGATTCAACTTAATGGCGGTGTGCCTTCAACCGCGCTTAAATTTCCGGTGCGCGCAGGCCGCCACCGAAAGCCTCAAGCCTCACCCCTCCCGCCACCGCCCTTCGCGTCGGTTTCCCCTCGCCCAACACCAAGGCCGTGATTCCGTCCGCCGAAACCGGCCTGCTGATATGGTAGCCCTGCACCGAATCACAGCCACGCCGCGTCAGGATTCCATCTGCTCCGCCGTCTCCACGCCCTCCGCAACCGTCATCAGGCGCAGGCTTCGGGCCATGGCGAGAATGGCCTCGGTGATGGCGCTGGCATCGCCGTCGTCGGGCAAGTCGGCGATGAAGCTCCGGTCAATCTTGAGCTTGGCGATGGGCAGCTTCTTCAAATAGCTGAGGGAGGAATAGCCCGTGCCGAAATCGTCCACCGCAAGGCCCAATGGGCGATGGGCAGGATCATGCCGCTCTCTTCGGCCACCGGAATGAATTCGTCGGGGGTGATGGGACCATTCGGCGATTGCCAGCGCAGCAAGGACTCTACCCCCGTGGTTCGACGGGATTCCAGATCGAAGATGGGTTGGTAAACCAAGTGGAACTCGCCCCGTTCCAGGGCGCGGCGGAAGCCAGTTTCCAGTTCCAGGCGGCGGGCGGCGTGTCGATTTAGCTCCTTGGAGAAGAACTGGAAATTGTTCCGGCCCTGCTCCTTGGCGTGGTACATCGCGGTGTCGGCGCTTTTCAGCAGGAATTCTAGATCGGTGCCGTCGTCCGGATAGAGGCTGATGCCGATGCTGGTGCTGACGTAAATTTCCCGGCCTTCAACCATGAACGGCGGCTCCAGCGCTTCAAGCAGGCGCCGCGCCGTCTCGGCGGCGGCGTTTTGGTCGCCTGTCTTCAAGAATCAGGGCGAATTCGTCGCCACCCAGACGGCACAGCAGGTCGGATGCCCGCAGGGCCTCGGAAAGTCGGCGGGTCACGCCGAACAGCAATTGATCGTCGGCGGGGTAGCCGAAGGTGTCGTTGATGAACTTGAAATTATCGAGGTCCAGGAACACAGCGCCAAGCGGCCATGGTGGCACCTCATGCGGGCCAGCATTCCCTCCAGGCGTTGGTTGAAGACGTTGCGGTTGGGTAGTTGGGTCACGGTATCCACATACGCCAAGCGGTGCAGCTCGCGCCTGGCTTGGGAAACCGGCAGTGTTCTCGACATGGATATGAAGAGCATTAACTTTCTGATTATAAAAGACTTGATAGGTTCTGAATCCACGCCTGGGACACTGCCCTCACTTCCGACCTCTTTCGTAGGTCTTTTCCGGCGATTCCACAAGCCTTGTTTGCCCCCTTGTTGATGCAGCTTCCGCCAAGGTGTAGGTTACGTCGCCAATTCCCACACCGCTGAGGTTCCCGCGCCATGAAAGAAATCGTCAACCCCCTGTACGTCCCCCTGTTGCAATCCGACGCCAAGGAGCCTCCCGCGATTCGCGGCGTCACGCCGGGCGGCGGCGAGAACGTCATCGACGCCTCCACCTTCCAGTCCATCGAGGTGGACAAGCTGTTCGACAGCGTCAACCACGCCACCACCCTGACCGGCCAAGCGACGCTGTACCGCTCGCTGGCGCGGCCCCTGGCCTCGGGCGATTTGATCCGGGCCAAGCAGGACGCGGTGCGGGAGATTGAATCGAACGAAGCCCTGCGAAAAGGTTTGGAACTCTTATTACAACAGGCCAAGGCGTTGGAAAAGGATTTCTATGACCTGCTGTTCGGCAGCTTCATGGGCATGTTCAGCTCGCCCGCCCACACGCTGGAAATCGAGGGCTACGGCTACGCCACCTACATCCGGGGCACCCGTTTCATGCTCAGCCTGGTGGATGCGGCCCATCGCCTGCCGGTGCCGGAAAGCGAGTACCTGCGGATTCTGGTGGACGATTTGAAGGATTTCGCCAAGTCCCGCGCCTACGCCCTAGCGCACGGCCCGGCCTATCGCACCGAGAAGGGCATGGCGACCCAGGCCGAGAAGGGCTGGTTCACGCCGGGGGTCCGGTTCCGTCCGTCGCTGTTTAAGCCAGTGGGGCTGGCGGTGATGGTGCTTGTCATCCTGCTGCTGATGGAATTCATCCCGGTGGTGTTCGGTATGTTCGGCTCGCTCGGGCCGGCGGTCTGGCTGTTCATGCTGCCGATGGCGCTGCTGTATATCCCGATTGTCGGCGGCTTTGACCGGGACGGCTGCATCTATCCGTTGCGGGACATCTTCAAGAAATCCCGCGACGTGCAGAACTTCGTGGACAGCCTCGGCATGGTGGACGAGCTGATGAGCTTCATCCGCCTCAAAGAAGGCTTCGGCCATCCCATGGTGCTGCCGACCGTGGTGGACGCCGACCAGCATTGCATTGTGTTGAAGGACGTGCGCAATCCCATTCTAGGCAAAGGCAACCCGGACTATGTCCCCAATGATCTGGCGCTGAAGGAGGCGCGATTGACCCTCGTCACCGGACCCAACAGCGGCGGCAAGACGGCCTTCTGCAAGACCCTGGCCCAGACCCAGTTGCTTGCCCAGATCGGCGGCTACGTCCCGGCGGAACAGGCCGAACTCTCCGCCGCTGACCGTATTTATTACCAGATGCCGGAAATCAGCCATTTGGCCGACGGGGAAGGGCGCTTCGGCACGGAACTCCGCCGCACCAAGGACATCTTCCTCGCCACCACGCCGAAGAGCCTGGTCATCATGGACGAACTCTCGGAAGGCACCACCCACGAGGAGAAGATCGAGATTTCCATGAACATCCTCGACGGCTTCCGCCAGAAGGGCAACAACACCATCCTCATCACCCACAACCACGAACTGGTGGACCGTTTCCAGCAAAAAAAGATTGGTCTGGCCCGGCAGGTGGAGTTCAAGAACGACCAGCCCACGTATCGTTTGATCGAGGGCATTTCCAGGGTCAGCCACGCCGACCGGGTGGCGAAGAAGATTGGGTTCTCGAAGGAGGACATCGCCCGTTATTTGACGGGGAAAGCCTGATGAAATGGCTGTGCGTTGGATTGATGCTGGCCTTGCCGTTGGCGGCGGTGGCCGAGACCTGGTCCGGCAAGGTGGCCAGCGTGCAGACCGGGGACCGCCTGACGGCCAAGCGGGGCAAGTCCCTCGTGAAGGTCCGGCTAGCCGGTATCGAAGCCCCGCAGTTACAGAAGCGCGGTGGCAAGGATTCCCGCCTGTCCCTGTCGGGCTTATGCAAGAGCAACCGCAAGCTCACCGTCGAAGTGACCGCGCCGCCGGTGAAGGGCGTTGTCACCGGAAAGGTCTATTGCAATTGGAGCGGAAAATTCTATGCCGACGCGGGACTCTATCAAGTGGAGCAAGGCATGGCCGCGTTGCTCGCGTCGGAAACCGATCCCGATTACGTGCGGGCGCAGGCCCAAGCGCAATTCAAGTGCATCGGTATTTGGGCTGGCTCCGGGGTTCATTGCCCGTCTAGTTCGCCGGTCTTCACTTGCGATGGGCGGGTTTATTGCTCGCAAATGACCTCGTGTTCAGAGGCGACATATTTCTTGAATAACTGTCCGGGCACCAAAATGGATGGGGATAATGATGGGATTGCTTGCGAACAACAGTGGTGCAATTAAGTTCGTCGTAGGCCGAGGCAGAATATGAGCAAGCAAACGGTTTACGTTGAAACCTCCATCGTCAGTTACCTTACCGCCCGACCATCAAGCGACCTGATTGTGGCGGCGCATCAGAAGGCCACACAAGATTGGTGGTTGGAACGTCGCCATCAATTCGAGCTCCGAGTTTCGGAGTTCGTTTTGGGTGAGGCGAGCAACGGAAATCCCGAAGCGGCAGAGAAGAGATTGGCGGCGCTTGTGGGCATTCAGCAATTAGAGCTATTGCCCATTGTGGAAACCTTGGCGTCGGCGTTATTGGCAAACGGAGCCGTTCCGCCAAAGGCACGCCTGGATGCTTTCCATATTGCGACCGCGTCGGTTCATCGCGCCGATTATTTGTTGACGTGGAATTTCCGGCACATCGCCAATGCCGAACTATGGCCTAGTATCAGGGCAGTGTGTGAAAGCATGGATATCAGAATGCCGAACATTTGCTCACCCCTGGAATTATTGGAAAACCGATGAAGGAGACTCAGATGTGGCGCGACCCAATCATTGAAGAGATACATCGAACCCGCGAGAAAATCGCCGCCGCCTACGGGAACGATATGCACGCCATTTTTTTGGCCGCCCAACGTGGAGAGTTGGCAAAGGCGCTCGACCCAAGCGGTCTGCATTTGGCTGAGGATAAGTTTGATTCCGCGACCAGCCCTTCCACCAAACCGCCGGAGAGTGCGGCGACTGAACACAGGCATTAAGCGGTTAATCCCATGCTCCAAATCCACCAAATCCTCGTCATGGAGGATAACTACGTTTACCTGCTCCACGACCCGGCTAGTCTAGCCACGGCGGTGGTCGATCCCGCCGAGGCCGAGCCGGTACTGGCCGCGCTGGATGAGAAGGGCTGGAACCTCACCCACATCCTCAACACCCACCATCATTGGGACCATGTGGGCGGCAATCTCACCCTGAAACAGCAAACCGGCTGCCGGGTGTTCGGCGCCGAGCGGGACCGGGGCCAGATTCCCGGCCTGGATGTGGGCGTGCGGGAGGGCGATGTGGTCGAGTTGGGCCAGATCAAGGCTCAGGTGTTGGACGTGCCGGGCCATACGCAAGGTCATCTCGCCTACTGGTTCCCCGACGAGCTAGCCCTGTTCTGCGGTGACACGCTGTTTGCCATGGGCTGCGGGCGCTTGCTGGGCGGGACGGCGGAACAGATGTGGCGTTCGCTGGACCGCATCAGCCAGTTGCCGCCCGACACCCGTATCTACTGCGCCCACGAATACACCCAGGCCAATGGCCGGTTTGCGCTGACTGTCGAGCCGGGCAATCTGGC
>NZ_JBTEKS010000328.1:0-4987 GCF_054333355.1 Methylomagnum sp.
CCTGAGCGCAACCCCCCTAAAGCAACCATGGCCCGACCTCACCTATCCATTTATCCAATCCTCCTCGCCGCCCCGCTGCTTCTACACGCCTGCGCCAGCCCGACTCCCGCCCACACCTCGTTACCGCCCGAAGAATGGCAAACCCTGCTGGACCGGGAACAGCAACACGGCACGGCGGTCTTGTCGGTGGAATCCCCCGCCGGGCGGATGCTGCTGGAGCAGCCCAGCCGCCCCGCACCGCTCGCCGCGCCTTGGCTGGGCAAGCTCATCGCGCAAATGGAGCGAACCGCCCGCCAGCAACACGGCGCGGGACTCGCCGCCGTCCAGGTGGGCATTCCGGTACGGGTCGCGTTGCTGGCGCGGCGGGATGGACATGGGGCGGAACGCTTCCAGGCGTTCGTGAATCCCGAGATCATCGGCCACGCCGCCCAACAAATCGTTTCCTGGGAGCATTGCCTGTCGGTGCCCTGGGGCTATCGCCACACCGAGCGCCCGGCGAGGGTCACGGTGCGCTATCAAAATCTGGCGGGGGAAGCGGTGGTGGAAAACCTGGAGGGCGGCGAGGCGGTGGTGTTCCAACAAGAAATGGACCACCTGAACGGCAGGTTGCTAAACAGCGGCCTGCCTCGCCAATCGTTTATTCCGGCGGGCGAAATGGAGGCGTTCATGGCACCGCTGTTGCGGGATTGTCGGGGTAAAACCCAGGCGGAATGCGATGCCTTGATGAAAGCGGCCTGGGAGAAACGGGCGAGTCGGCTTTAGCAAAACAACGGCGGACACTCCGCCTCGCCCGTATTTTCAGCCCCGCGCCTTGGGAATCACTTCCCGGCGGCTTCCAGATGATTGACGGCCTCTTTGGCCGATTTGTGGGCCTTGTCGCCGCTGCTCATGTTGCCCGCCATGATGGCGGCGTCCAAGCTGGACAGGGCCGCTTGCAAATGGGGATCGCCGGGCTTCTCCTTCAAAGCGGCTTCCGCATGGGTCTTCGCCATTTGGGCGTGCTTGGAAATGGTGCTGGAGTCGCCCTTTTTGCCAGCGTCGGCGGCGGCTTGGGCATGTTTCAGCGCCTCCTTCACATGGTTTTCCGAGCCACCCGGCGGCTGCCCCTGAGTGGTCGCGCCACCCGCCGCGCCCTCGGCACCCGTGGCGCCTGGCTGACCGGGCGCGGTTTGCCCAGCCGCGCCGGGTTGGCCGGGCTGACCCGTTTCGGTGGGGGAGGGGGAGGGGGATTCACCCTCGGCGGCGGTGGCCGCCGTGGCAATAAAGAACGGCAGGCACAAGCCCGCCAGCAAACCCGTGAGCCTCTTGCTACTCATAAACAGTCTCCTCGATTTAACATTGTCATCCTTGAAATAGGTCAGCCCAGGCGCATTGTCTTAGCGTTCGCGTTCCATGCCGCCAGAGCCGCTGCCGGTGGTCCCGCTGCCCGAGCCGCCACCCGTCATGCCACCCTCCGAGCCACTGCCGGACGTGCCGCCACTTCCCGAGGTACCGCCCTTGGATGAGCCGCTACCGGACGTGCCACTGCCGCCCATGCCGCTGGAGCCATCATCGCCGTCCATGCCGCTGCCGCCCTTACTGCGCGAGCCGGAACCGCTAGCGTCCTCGCTGCCACGGCCCGTCGTGCCGCCCATGCCGTTGTCCTCGCCGCGTTGCCGACTGGTGCCCGACTGGCTGCGCCGGGTGCTGTCGCTGCTGGATCCGCTTTCCGAACGATCCGTGCTTTCCGCGCCCGTGGTGGTGGCGTCCTGCTTCGCGGCCAAGGCGCTGTTCGTGGACAACCACAGCGGCGCGGCCAGGGCGGCCGAGGTCAGGATCAGAATTCTCATGCGCATAGCGTCCCTCCTTAAGTAATGTGTGCTTCCATTCATCCGGGCGTTACCGGAGAAGCTCCTTTGTAGCACGGGGCGCGGGGGTGGTCTTTAGGGATTGTTACGGGGCGACCGGGCGAGGCGGCCTTCCACCATGACGCAGGCGTCGGCGAGGTAAACGAAGCCATGGGCGTCCAAAAAGTCCAGCATGTCGGGACTGGCGGTGCCCGGTTGCAGCCAGACCTGGGACAGCCCGAGCGTTAGGCATTCCCGCAGCACGCTCAGGCCGACTTCGGGCGGAATCACCAGATTCACCAAATCGGGCTTCCGGGGCAACGCGGCGAGATTCGGATAAGCCGGGTCGCCGTCCACGGTCGGACGGTGGGGATTGACTGGATAGATTAAATAACCCTTGCGCTTGAGGTCTCGGTAAATGGCATGGCCGAACTTGCGCGGGTCATCGGTGGCGCCAACCACGGCAATGAGGGTGCCGGGGGCGTTCAGCAGCTCAATCAGGCTTTTTGATGTCATGGCGATTCACTCGCTGTGGGAGCGGTTTCCAAACCGCGACTGTGGATGGCGGAACGGCTCTCGCCGGAAGTCGCGGTTAGCAACCGCTCCCACTGGCGTAGCGCTGCTGGAATGCGGGGGCTTCCGGCGCGGGCAGGCGGACCACCAGTTCCACCTGAGCGCCGAATGTTTTGGACAGGATTTCGCCCCCGGCCTTTCCCAGTTGATAGGTGAGCGGTTGAAGCTGCGGATAGTCGATGGTCAGCCGGAGTTGGGTGAAGTCCACGAAGGGCACCAGCACGGCGGCTTCCAGGGCCATCTTCGCGGTGCCGCCGTAGGCCCGCACCAAGCCGCCCGCACCAAGCTTGACGCCGCCGAAATAACGGACCACCGCGACCACGGCATTTACCACCTCAAACCCCTCCGCCTGCATCAAAATGGGGCGTCCCGCCGTGCCGCTGGGTTCGCCCGCGTCGTTGCAGTAGGCGGCGAGTCCCTGGCTGGTCTTGATGCGGTAGGCGAAGGCGAGGTGGTGGGCGTCGGAATAGCGGTGGGCGATGCCGGACAGCCGGGCGCGGAGTTCCCGCTCGTCGGCAGAGGGCATGGCGAAGCCGATGAAGCGGGAATGGTTGACGGTATAGTGGGCTTCGGAGGGGGTTTGGATGAGTTGCATGGGGTGGGGGATTGGGTGGCTTTATGGGTGGGGATTATCGCGTCTTTTGGGGGGATTGAGGTGGGCGCTGGGATGCTGTGTTTGTCGGGGGATTATTTGGATAGGCGTCATCCTGGGGATGCCGCATAAGCGGGAAGATGGTCTTACAAGCCGTGGCTTGCAGGGTTGACGGTCCAGAATATCGGGCGTAGTGTTTCGGCTTATGCAGCAAAAATGACGCATAAGCAGGCTGCTTATACGGCACTTTTGATGTCTACTTCACGTTAACCATAAAAAACATGACAAATCTTGAAGCAACTCGAAGTATACGAAAAACAGGGGATGAACTATTCCACATTAATGGAACAGAGCTTCCCATAAATTTGCTTTCTTTTTGGCAGTGGTCATCATCGGGATTACTCGGTAATGCATTACGAGGAACACTCGCCGAGTTTATTGTTGCCTCTGATTTAGGTTGCACAAAAGGAGTTAGGCAACAATGGGATGCATATGACATGAAAACACATGATGGTATTAAGATTGAAGTCAAATCAGGCGCTTTTCTTCAAAGCTGGAAGCAGAAAAAACTTTCTCCTATTGTTTTTGGAGTTCAACCAACATTCGGATGGGATGCTGAAGAAAATACAGTATCAATCGCCAAGATACGTCAATCTAATATTTATGTTTTCTGCGTGTTAGAGCACAAGGATAAATCATCAGTTGATCCACTGGATATGTCTCAATGGAAGTTTTATGTTCTACCAACCCGAACGTTAAATGAAAAAATAGGCTCTCAGAAAACTATTGCGCTACCAAGCTTATTGAAGCTTAATCCAATCGAAGCTCGTTACGGTGAAATCAGGAAGGTTGTTGTTCAAGCATTAGCAAGCAGCGATGGCTAACTGGTCGCTGCACCGGACTCCGCTTCGCTCCGCCGGTGAGCTTTATCGTTAGTAGTAGGGTGGGCATGTACTCATGCCCACCATTTTTGTTTGATGGACGGGAAATACCTACCCACTTGGTTTAAACCGTCCTACCGTTGCGGGTTTTGGTGGGCATGGGCACATGCCCACCCTACTTGACTACTTGACTTGCCGTTTTGCGATGCAACTGAAATAAGGCTAAACAATGCCCAGCAGCGTTTACATAGAAACATCCATTATTAGCTATTTAACCAGTCGAGTAAGCCGAAACTTGATTGCTGCGGCACGTCAACAGATTACCCAATCATGGTGGGATTCCCGCTTAAACTACGACCTTTATATCTCCGAAGTGGTGTCGCGGGAATGCGCGGCGGGTGATCCGAATGCGGCTAAAAAACGACTGGAGGCCATAGAAGGCTTGATTCTTCTTCGCACCACAAAAGAGGCGGTGGAATTGTCTAAAGCCATGGTGGTGCGCGGCATAATTCCAAGCAAAGCCGCCGAGGATTCGTTGCATATTTCGATTGCAACAATTCACGCCATGGATTTCTTGCTGACCTGGAATTGCAAGCACATCGCAAATCCAGAAATTCAAAAGCGCATTGCTTTATATCTTGAAGATCTGGGCTTATTCCTGCCTTTTATTTGCACCCCCGAAGAACTGCTAGGAGCCAACGATGAGTGACGAAATCCTTGATGAAATTCGAGCGATACGCGAAGCCCATGCCGCAAAATTCAATTTCGATTTAGACGCTATTTATGAAGACATAAAAAATAATGAGGAAGAGCATGTTGCTCGCGGAGCTAAATTCGTCGATCCACCGCCAGCGACATTTGGCATACCCCGTTCCGCATATCAGAAAATTCGTTTCGCTCATCACTCTGCAAGAGCAGAACCGGCAGCATGACTGGTATGGCTAGGAAAATCCTATGTAAGCCAACTAACCAATATACCGCTGAGATAAAACCATGGGCCAACGCGCAAACTACGTCATCATCAAAGACGGCCAAGCCAACGCCTATTTCGATAACTGGGGCGCGTTAGGCTGCGCCTTCATTCTCGCCGATGGGCCGGAAGCCGCGACCAAAGC
>NZ_JBTEKS010000329.1:0-4973 GCF_054333355.1 Methylomagnum sp.
GTGTTCTCCGACCGGCAGGCGGCGCGACTGGAACGCGGCCTCTCGAACCGGGAATTCGGCTTCGGCCAGGGCGGCTACCAGCCCACGGAATTCATCAAGAGGCAGCTACCGGACGGCTTCTTCGACCTCCTGATCGTGGACGAGGGCCACGAGTACAAGGCCGACGGATCGGCCCAGGGGCAGGCCATGGGCGTCCTGGCGGCCAAGTGCCGCAAGGCGGTCCTGCTGACCGGCACCCTGATGGGGGGCTACGCCGACGACCTGTTCTTCCTGCTGTGGCGGGTGCTGGGGCGGCGGATGCGGGAGGACGGCTTCGCCGCCAACGCGCGGGGGAGCCTCGCCCCGGCGGCGCTGGCCTTCATGCGCGAGCACGGGGTGCTCAAGGACATCTACAAGGAGACCGACGAGGGCAGCCACCGCACGGCCAAGGGCCGGAAGGTGACGGTCCACACCAAGAAGGGGCCGGGCTTCGGCCCCAAGGGCATCGCCCGCTACGTGCTGCCGTACACGGTGTTCCTCAAGCTCCGGGACATCGGCGGCGACATCCTGCCGCCCTACGACGAGCATTTCGTCGAGGTCGGCATGACCGACCGCCAGGCGGACGAGTACCGGAGCCTCAAGGACCGGCTGGTCGCGGCGCTCAAGGAGGCCCTCCGCAAGGGGGACAAGAGCTTGATGGGCGTGGTGCTCAACGCCCTGCTGGCCTGGCCGGATTGCGCGTTCCGCGACGAGGTGGTCAAGCATCCCAGGAACGGCAGCCTGCTGGCCTACGTGGGCAGGCTGTTCGACGACATGGAGCCGGCCCCCAAGGAACGGGAGCTGATCCGCATTTGCCGGGAGCAGAAGGCGCGGGGGCGGAAGGTGCTGGTCTACACCATATATACCGGCACCCGCGACAACGCCAGCCGCCTGAGGAACCTGCTGCAAGCGGAGCAATTCAAGGCGGCGGTGCTGCGGGCCAGCGTGGACACGGCCAAGCGGGAGGAGTGGATCCTCGACCAGGTGGACCGGGGCGTCGATGTCCTCATCACCAACCCGGAACTGGTCAAGACCGGCCTGGACCTGTTGGACTTCCCGGCCATCGTGTATGTGCAGTCGGGTTATAACGTCTACGTGCGACCTGAAGTCGCTTGAGTGATTGTTTCAACTCTTGGAAAGGGGTTAGGAAACCTGGTGTTCCGCCACCAGTAGCCTACCGATCCATGCGTCGCTGGTAACGGCGGCGTGTGAAGCGATCGGGACAATGTAGCCCGCCGAAAGGCGGCATCGGCCCCGCGAGGGGCAGATGCTATCTGCGAGCATCGGCGCGGATGGGAGCTAGGCTTGATGGTACGACTAACGATAGTGAACTGCTGATAAACATCGTCATGAATGCGCGAGCCAAAGATGCTGACAGGCTCGGACCAAAAGGTACGTGGTCGGTTGATCCTCTGTACGACTGGGATCACGCGGATAAAACGACCACCGGTGGATAGGCAGGGTCTAACCCATCATTGTCATTCAAGGGGAACAGGGTAAGCCCGTATCTTCGCCTCTTGGGGCAGGCGAACCGCAAGGAACGCTGTTGGAGGTGCGGGTAGAGGAAATGTGGAGAAAGCGAATGCCGACCTGTAATGGGACGGATAGGGGTTGAGCCGCGAGGCAACATCACCCCACGCGAAAGCGGGCAGACTTCCACAATGGTCTTTCTTTACGAGATTGTTTGAAGAACCTTTATAGGAGAGAAAGCAAATGACTACGCAAATCACTTGCGCGGGTGCGCTCTCCGGCGACTCGGGCGGATGGCACGGCATCGACTGGGCCAACTGCCACCGGGAAGTCAGGAGGCTGCAAGCGCGCATCGTAAAGGCGACGCAGGAAGGCCGCTGGGGCAAGGTGAAAGCCTTGCAATGGCTGCTGACCCACTCGTTCAGCGGCAAGGCTCTTGCCGTCAAGCGGGTGACTGAAAACCAAGGTAAGAAGACTCCGGGCGTGGACAAGGTTGTATGGGACACCCCGGAAATGAAGTTGTGCGCCATGGACGAACTGAAGCGCAAGGGTTACCGCCCTTCACCGCTGAGGCGCGTCCACATCCCCAAAGCGAACGGAAAGCTACGGCCGCTCGGAATTCCGACGATGAGGGACCGGGCCATGCAGGCACTCTACCTGCTGGGCTTGCTCCCCGTGTCGGAAACGATGGCGGACGGATGCTCCTATGGCTTCCGGCCGGAACGCTCTGTCGCTGACGCCATCGAACGGTGCTTCATCGCACTGGGACGGCGTGATGCAGCCGAATGGGTACTTGAGGCTGACATAAAGGGATGCTTCGACCACATCAGCCATGACTGGCTTCTGGGCAACGTGCCCATGGAAAAGCCGGTGCTAGCGGCGTGGTTGAAGTGCGGTTTCATGGAAAAGACGGTTTGGTCTGCCACCGACGCGGGAACTCCACAAGGCGGCATCATCTCACCCACGCTCGCGAACTTCGCTCTGGACGGTCTCGAACAGTTGCTGTCGAAGACCTTCTATCGGAAGAGGCGGCACGGGGAGTGGGTGCATCCAAAGGTACACCTAATTCGGTATGCAGACGACTTCGTGATCACCGGCAGCTCGAAGGAGCTGTTGGTCGATGAGGTCAAGCCGTTGTTGGAGCGGTTCTTGGCAGAACGCGGACTCTCATTATCCGTGGAAAAAACCAAGGTAACGCACATCGAAGACGGCTTTGATTTCCTGGGTCAGAACGTGCGCAAGTACGACGGGAAGCTGCTGATCAAAGCCTCAGCGGCCAACTATTCGGCTTGCGTCGAGAAGATTCGGACAATCATCAAATCGCACAAGACGGCCAAGCAGGCCACGCTGATCAAGAAGCTGAACCCGGTCATCCAAGGCTGGGCGAATTTCCATCGGCATGTGGTCGCCGCACGGCAATTCCAATACATGGACCGCGACATCTGGCGTGCGCTTTGGCGGTGGGCCAAACGTCGGCACCCGAATAAAAACAACTCATGGATTCGTGAACGCTATTTCCATGTGATCGGAGGTCGAACCTGGGTGTTTGCATGCGAACGCGGGGATCGGATCGGCGGCGAAAGGCGCTGGATCGAGCTTCGCCGCGCAAGCGACACCAAGATCAAAAGGCACACCGTTATTCGCGCAGACGCAAATCCGTTTGACCCGGAATGGGAAACCTACTTCGAGGACCGTATCGGCACCAAGATGAAGGCCAACCTTGCCGGGCGCAAGCGTCTGCTGCACCTGTGGTCGGAGCAGGAGGGCAAGTGCCCCGTCTGCGGTGAATCTCTCACCAATGGTACGGGGTGGCACGTCCACCACATCGTCCGTCGCGTCGATGGTGGCTCCAACCAACGTGGAAATCTGGTCATGGTTCATCCGAACTGTCACAGCCAGATTCACAGCCTTGGTCTTGAAGTTGTGAAACCGGCTCCAGCAATGGGGCTTTGAAAGGCTTGAGCCGTATGAGGGGAAACTCTCACGTACGGTTCTTAGGGGAGGATGTAGCGGCAACGCCATGTCCTTACCCGACACCGTCCAGCAGGCCTCCAGGCGCTCCTGGCGGATCGGCCAGAAGCGGGCGGTGGAGGTGTTCTTCCTGGGCTACGCGGAGACGGCCCAGATCGACTGCCTGGCGCTGATGGCGAAGAAGATCGCCGTCAGCCAATCGACCTCGGGCGACATGCCCGACACGGGACTCGACGTGCTGAACCAGGACGGGGACAGCCTGGAGGTGGCGCTGGCGAAGCGGCTGGTGGGCTAGGGAGGGGACGCCATCCGCATGAATCCGTATGGGAGGGCGGCGGGAAGGACGGGACAATGCGCCCCGCAGAAGCCGGGGGAGGATTTCCCCGCCAAGGTTGGCGGCGTCCGGGAGGGATGCCGGTCATTACACCCAGGGAAGGGTCATTCCGGCGGGACGACAGGGAACCCGTCCCGCCGGGACGCGGCGAGGGACGACGACAAAAAGGGCCACCGGATTTTTATCCGGTGGCCCTTTTTTATCTGCGACGGCCCGCCGCTGGGATAGGGTCAGGCGGCCTTGACCTCGTTGAGCAGGTCGGGGTGGCGATCCAGCAGTTTGAGCAGCTTGACCAAGGCCAGCGGCGGCTTGGTCTTGCCGTTCTCATAGCGTGAGAAGGCATTGATGCCGCCGCCGAAGATTTCGGCGGCCTCGCGCTGTCCGAGGTCGAGTTTCTTGCGCACGCCGGCAATGAAGCCGGGGTCCACAATGGCCGCGTTCACCTGCTTGTTGAACGCCCGCATCTCGCGCATGACGCGCTCGGTTTCGGCCATGCCGGTGATGGACTCATCGCACGCGGGGCAGAAATCGGCGGTCACCGCGGGAATCACGGTGCTTTCGCCCTTGTAGGTGTAGGGCAGGTCGCGGGTGTCGTGGATCAGTTCCGCCGCGCCGCAGACAGGACATTTCATGGTCATAGCTCCTTGAAGGACACGATCAACACATCGTCGATGACCGTCAGCTTCAGGTATACGTCGCCCACCCGCGTGCTCGGGCGGTACACGTCCTGCCATACCGTGTGGTCGGCATGGGTGGTCATGCTCTTGTGGAAGTCCGCCGGCGTGAGCGCCATCACCACGTCCAGCATGTCGGAGAGTTCCAGTCCCAACGCGGTGGCCCCGAGCCGGGCCGAACGGGTCGCGCGGACCTTGCCGGCGGCCACGAGGGCTTTGACCCTGGCCAGCTTGCAGTGCGGGGTGGGTTTCTCCATGGACGTTTTCTAACCTACTTGGTTTATTTTGGCAAGCTGGTCAGCGCCGAGTTGTCGGCCCGTTGAGCGTTTGGCTAAGTGGTTTTGAAAGGCGAATCCTTGAAGAACGAATCGAACAGCCATGCCGCCGATGATGGGCCGGTGCCGTTTTCATATTCGGCCATGATTGAATAATTGCCCCTGACCTCGGCAATCAAAAGCAACACATCCCTGGCCAGGACATCCCGGTTGACGGTCATGCCATCCAGG
>NZ_JBTEKS010000330.1:0-4963 GCF_054333355.1 Methylomagnum sp.
AACACGGCCCGCTCGTGGGGGCGCTTGCCGAACACCAGTTTGCGGGAACACTCGATCAGGTCCGGGACTTCCACGTAGAACAGCAGCTTACCCTTGCCCGCCTTGCCGCTGCGGATTTCCACCCGGCCCGGATCGTTGAGCCAGTCAGCCAGGGGCAAGCCAATTTCGCCGAACACGCGGCGGGCTTCGTCGAAGTCGTCAAGATCAAGGGAGGCTACCCGGCTCGGCAACAAGGCCAGCCCGAGGTTATCCCCGGCCTTGACCCAGCCCCGCGCCGCCGCCACGTCCGGCGTATAGCCTTGCGGGTTGTCCGCCGTGCGGGGAAGGTTCCAGCCCGTCCCGGTCGGGCCTTTGGTGGGGCGTCCGGCCACGCGGGGTATCCGCACGAAGTTGAAGCCCGCCGCGCCGTATTGGGCTAGAATGGTGTCCGCATTTATTTCATTTTGAAGGCCCGCTTCGGCATTAGTCGAAGTCGGGCTTTTTTCTTGGTCAGTCATCGCGCCCTCGCTCGCTCGATTGAGCCGCGCCGTGTTGGATGGCCGTCACCGTTGCCTGAATTCGGCCCACCCCCTCACGAAGGTTGTCCACCACAAGCCCCAAGGCTTCCGTGATGGACGTGCCCGCCAATCCGCCCGACTGCGCTGCCGTCCGGCCTTGCTGGGTGGTCACGCAGCGCACTAGGTCCGCCACGGCCAGCGCCCGCGCCAAGGTGGCTTCAATCTCGCCCATCTCCAGACAGAGTTTTTCCAAGCTGGTGTTTTTATCCATGGGCTTCGCCCTCCCCGCCGCTCTTGGTGGGGGGCGCACCGTCAAGCAAGCCGTGTTCGGCGAAACTGAAGGTCCGCCCGCCGCCCACGATGAAGTGATCCAGCACGCTCACCCCGATGACCGCCAGCGCGGATTTCAGGGCGCGGGTGATGTCGTGGTCCGCTTCGCTGGGTTTGAGGGAGCCGGACGGATGGTTATGCGCCAAAACAACCGATACGGCATTGTGGCGCAGCACGGCCTTGACGACCTCGCGAGGGTGAACGAGTGCGTAAGCGACGGTGCCTTGGGAAACCTGCTCGAAGGCCAGGGGGCGATTCTGGCTATCCAACAGGAGTAGCCCGAACACTTCCGACTCGTAAGAGGCAAGGCACAAAGTCAGGTAGTCCGCCGCCAGGGTGGGCGAGGTCAACGCGGGCGTGTCGCGGAAGACACGGCGCTCTAGCAGGCGTTTCGCGGCCTGGATGATTTGCTCATCGGTCAACGGCTTGCGGGTGACGTAGCGGCCCGACTTCTCGCAGACGCGGAAGTTAGGGATTGCAGCGGGTTGAGTGGAGGGGGAACGGCGGATTTTGGGCGCAATTTGCCCGTTGATGGGGGATTTCATGGGAGGCTCCTTTGTGTAGGGTTGGAGCCGTCTCGCTTGACGCCAATCAAGATGGAGACGGACTGTGCGGCGTTGGCGTACCGGCACAAAGGAACCGGCCAGTCTCACGACTGCGCCGCACAGGCCGCCATAGCGGAAGATGCGGGCACAAAAAAGCGCCTGCATGGATGATAGGCGCTGTGCGCCTTTGTGGTTCGGGACGCCAATCCCGACCGTCGCATGAGGCGACGGCGCAAGCAGGGTAGCCGGGTGGCTGATGTTGGTCAAGTTACTCATCGCTGCCACCTTCGCCGGGTTCCTTGAGGCGGAAGCCCCGAAACCCCGGCTCCTTATTGGCCCGCACATCTACGGGAGCGTCCAAAAGGTGGGCATCCAGATATGACCCGTCTTCGTCCTCCACCACGAGCAGTACAAGAACCGGACTGGAAAACGCTTCGCCCGTGTCCAGGTCTTTGAAGTCGGCAACGAGGTTCGGGGGGTTATAGAAAGCGGCTGCAATCCGCTCTAATTTCTCATTATTCGCCATGACCGTTTCCCACTTTATTGAGATAACCAGCCGCGTTGCGAAATTCCATCATTCCGTCAATGACAGCCGTTTTAAAATCCCGCCCGGTTTCCTCGTCCAATCCCCCGTGACTCAAGACTCTGCCAACAATGTCATTGGCTATTTGGATCATCTGACCAAGACTGGTTCGCGCTTCATTTAAAACAAGTTCGCGGAAATCCATTGGCCCACTTTCGATCTTTTCAAACCGCTCAGAGAGGACTTCGGATAACGGTTTTTCAGGCTCAATAAACTGGTAGCCTCGGAAGTTTGAACACTCTCCAATGTTGAGACCATCTTCCAGCACAGCATCCATAACCCAGATATTTCCGCCTTGAAATGTGCCCTCCTTAATTACTATGGCAATAATCGGGTCCAGGAAAACTGAACCATCCTCATTCTCGAATACCGCCCGCAAATTGTTTTGGGCTGGAAACGCTGAAATGACTTTCTCGTTCAGTAATCTATAGTCAGATTTGGCGTCTATTACTGTTTTGGGTTTCTTTGTACTCATGCGGCATTCTTCCTTGCAGCCTCAAGCTTGGTTTGCATCCAAGCCAATACCTCAGAATGCAGCCATGCGCTTTCGCGGGCCGATAGCTTTATCGGTCGGGGAAACGTGGTATCCGCGTAGATTTGAGATTTTGAACGCCCGGTTATTACTCGGACTTCGGGAAGCCGGACGAATCTATCACCCGGCTTTATCAGGATTTCAGCTTGCATTGTTGGACTCCATAGGAAAGGAGCCAACACTTTGCGCAGATTCAATTTGAAAGTGTTCCATGGAAAGAAGAAAGATTCCATGGAAGCGCTATGGAAAGGAAATGCGTTTCAGCGAATAGGCTTTTTTAGCGTTAATTCAATAGCTTCCTTAAGAAGGTCCGAAAGTTTGGAATGGCCTTGCCCATCTGTGCTTACCTCCATATCCACAAGCAGGCCATCAATTCCCTTGAAAATACCATTTCGGTTTGGGTTCGCTCTCGTGCCAAACTTTTTTCCGTCAGCTTTCTCAATCAAAAGTAGCGATAAAGCCCCGATTGTGCGTAATAGATGTTCACGCTTTTTTGGGTCCAGATCGTCATTGGCTGATTGGTCTGATATGTTGTTTTCCTCAAATCTTCCAGAGAGATTAGCTTGCAAGGTGGTTAAGTCATCAGCCATGATGACTAACTTCATATCTGAGATACGCTTTTTGTCATAATCAGCCATTTGTAAATCTAAAGGATTCTCAGGGCGGGGATATAAAAAAGCAGCAAAATACTTATCCTCGTCAACGGTTGGTAGCCACGCTCCCTTTGCTAGTGCTGTGTGATTAGCTTCATATGCTAATAAGTCCTTGGGCGTAATTCTTAGAGGCTCGTTACAAGCTATTCTCCTGCAACGGATTTCCGTGCCGTCCTGTTTTATTTTGAGTGGCTCAACCGGCCAATTACACGTAAGCGCATAGATTCCAATTTGTCTTGTTGCACCATAATGAATTATATCATCTACTTTGCAACCGATAATTTCTGCCGCGTCCTGTATCTGATACCATTTTCGTCTGATTTTATTTTTTCCTCCGTCGGCAATCCAAGTCTTCGGCGTATGCCGTGCTTTGGTGTCGTCAAACCATGCCTTATGTTTTTCGCGCACTTCGCCATCAATATTTGGATCGAGGCTTAGCGCGTACTCTTCTCGCCGATAAGTAACTTCCTGTTCCGTTATTTCCCCCGTAGAAATAAGCTTCATGCGCCGAATCTTTCCGCTGTCTTCGTCCACCTGCTTTTCTATAAATTCATAGTGCCAGACCGACAGATCATCAAGAAAAACAAAAGCCTGTGTCGGCATGGCCTTGGCAACACTATCAAGCCAAACGGGGTAATTTTTATACTCGTATTCTCCTTCGGATGACTTTAAATCCCCGGTTATCATCGCGACATAATCTAATGGTCGTCCCCATTCAATAGGGTTAATTGCAACAGTATCACCGTCTTCGTTGAGCTTATAAGCGGTTAAAAATGCCGGAGCCATTCGACCATAGTCTTCATGCGTCAAAGACTGCAATACCTCTTCAAACGCGACTCGAACACCCCAACCGGGGTAAACAACGTATGGAAGCGCCCACACCGGCAAAGCTTCCCGACCCTGAATCTTGCGAACAATCGACATAGCGCCCCCTTTGACGCCTATCCCCTTTAAGGAAGGAACCACGCCAGCCAGATAAAGGGGGAATCCTCCGGCCAGCCCCAGCCAATCGCCATCCACGATCCGGCCATGCCCAACCCATCCTTCCGAAGCGTCAGCGCCGGGAAACCCAGCATGAACGGGGGCGGGCTATTGCAAGCCGGGACGGCTACCTATAATTTTTATAGGTCTAGGGAGGAATAATGACATGAACATTCTGGCCTTTCCAATGACGCCCCGCCGGGCGCTCGAATTGATCCGGGAAGCCGTCGCACAAGAGCGGGTCATCTTCCCCGCCCTGGAAGGGGAAAGCCCCTGGTATCGGATCGTCACCCGGCGTCAGGTCATGCTGTGCTTGAAGGAAGGCGAGTTGACCGAAGCGCCCGCCGTCAACCAACACGGCGACGTGCAATGCCGGATGGCGCATTTCAGCGCGGGCGTGAATGTGAGATTGTCGGCGGTACTAAAAGAAATGGGCGGCTGGACCGCCATCATCATCGAGGTGGAGAACAAGCTATGAATCACTACCACTATCAGGAATGCGGCCTGGATAACGTCTGGCTGGAAAACGGCTACGAGTTCCACGAAACCCCCTACGGCAAGGGCGTTTCCTTCCTCAACGCCGGAGCCCTGGACGCCACCATCGCCAAGGCGTTGACCGAAAAGCCCGCCCCCCTCACCGGCAAGGAACTCCGGTTCCTGCGGATCATGCTCAACCTGTCGCAAAAGACCGTGGGCGAATTGATGGGCAAGGAAGCGCAAACCGTGGCCCTGTGGGAGAAGGCCGACGCGCTCAAGCCCGACGTGGATTTCCTGTTCCGGCACATCTACCGGCAAACCGCCATCAACCGGAACGACAACTACCGGGAACTGGTGGAACGCCT
>NZ_JBTEKS010000331.1:0-4955 GCF_054333355.1 Methylomagnum sp.
ACTAACCACTAACCACTAACCACTAACCACTAACCACTAACCACTAACCACTAACCACTAACCACTAACCACTAACCACTAACCACTAACCACTAACCACTGCCTACTGGAGAATCTTGAAGATTTCGAACGCCTGCGCCCAGCCCTCGTCGATGATCTGCGGGACATCGTGCAAGGGCAGCCCCAACAAATTCCAGGCGCCCCGCTCGAAGCTCGCCCGGTCCTCGTAGATGACTTCGCTTAGGTTGACGGAAGGCTCGATGTTGCAGGCCAGGGCGCTGGCGATGTGCAGGAGCGCGGCGCTTTTGGGATGGCTGGGCGCACGGGAGGGCGCCAGATAATGGGCCACGGCGTCCTGCAAGCGCTGGGGCAATCCCCAGCTACGCAACAGCTCGGCGCCGACCTCCGCGTGGGTGAAGCCGAACACGGCCCGCTCGGCCCGGTTCAGCGAATCCTCGCTCTGGTCGCAAATGCTCAGCACTTCGCAGTAAAGGTCCGGGCGGGTGGTGTAGAACACCTGCCGCCCCAGCTTGTGCAGAAGGCCGGCGATGAACAGCGGCTCGCTCTGAAACACCCGGCACCGGAACGCCAGCGACCGGGCCACGGCGCCGCACACCACGCTGTTCAGCCAGAACCGCTCCATGTCGATGATGTCCGGCGGAATGCCGTTGAAATGGGTGGTGACGGGGGTGGCGGCCACCAGTTCCCGCAGGGCTTCGAGGCCGATGATGGCGATGGATTCAGACACCATGTCCACCCTGGACGAAGCGCTGCCCAATCGGCTGTTCGCCAATTGCAGAACCCGGGCGGTCAATAGCGGATCATTGATGACGACTTCGCCGATTTCGGCGTTGGTGGCGTAGGGCGAATCCAATAATTGGCCCGCCTTGAAAATGACCCCAGGCATGGAGAACAGCGTGCCGACCTCCTGGACCAGCGACCGGGCCGTCACCGGGCGCTTCGGTTGACGGGTGGCATTCTTCAGGCCGCCGCCGGGTGGCGTGGCTATCGCCGTCCAATCGGGCATGACACCGCTCAAGCTGTCCTCCTCTTTCGCCGACCCGGTTTTAGCGCCCTGATTAGTCATTTCTGGTTCTGGGCGCGTGGCGCTGTAATGACCCGATGCCATGGACTGGATGGGTTTAATTTTCTCTTCCATGGAGGAATAGTGTAGTCGCCTGTCGTCAAATCGAAGCCAAAATAGGATGTGAATATTTACCTTGCGCTCTATTTTTCCACGGGGTGAATGACGTGTTTTCCCAAGCCATTCCGACTTGTTCAACTTGCGGACTCCGGGCAATCTGTAAAAATTGCGCCTCTGTGACTTTAACTTTTCGTGTTTTTTTCGGGGTATCCATCAGTGAAATTCAGCCAGATTGCTGTTTCATGCGTATTGAGCGCGCTATTGGCGCTGTCGGGAAAGCTGGGCGCCCAGGAGGAATGGAAATCCCTTATTTATCTCGCCGAGGCCGATGAGGACGAGGACGAGGACGAGGACGAGGACGACGCCACCCCAAACGCCCGGCCCCGCCTGGACGAGCTGCGCGGCTGGCTGGAAAACCGCCATCGGGAGCGGGGCGATGACGCGCCCGCGCCCCGCTCCGGGCGGATTGCCGAGCCGAGCTGGGATACGGGTTCCGATGCCGTCGTGTCGCGGCATTCCCGCCGCCATTGGGGGGGGCATGGCCATCATTACCGGCACGCCAGAAGCCACCGCCACGCTTGGCGTCCTCATTACAGCCATTACAGCCGTCACCACGGACACAAGCGCCACCATGCCCACGCCGCCCCGTACCGGCTTAAAGGGCATAAAACCCACATCACCCACCGGAAGGCCGGGCATGGGCACTATGGGCGCCATCGCGTCAAATTCCATCACGCCCATCACCTTCCGGGGCGGATCGGGCACGCCAAACACAAGCGGCACCAAGCCCATCATGTGGCCAAGCGGGGTGGCAAAATCAAAGCCTTCCGCCACCACGCCAAGCCCATCAAGGCCGCACATCGGGTAGCGCGGCGGCCAGGCGGCAGGCACCATCGGCATTGAACCTGGGCCGGGCGCGGGACTCCTATGGAATATCGCCCCGCCGTCGTTCAGCCTGGATTCAGCGGCGTCGCTGTATATACTCGAAACGGCCACAAACTGAACTTTTAATCCCCCCTCACCCCAACCCTCTCCCGGAGGGCGAGGGGGGCAAGATGCCCTATTTCCTGTTTAGGTGGATTGCCATGAACAGCACAATCAAACGCCTGTCCCTCATTCTCGGCCTAGCCCTGCTGCTGCCGGGCTGCGTCCATCAATATGGGCGCGGCTACGACCGGGGGTATGGCGCTTATTCAGGCCATTATTACGGCAATCCGGGCTATTACTACGGCGGTCGCCCGGGTTATTACTACGGCGGGCACCCGGGCTATTCCAACTATGGCGCTTACCCACGGGGCGGTTATCCGTCCGGCGGAGGCTACATCATCGACCGGGGCCGTGAGCCACCGCCGCAAGACCGGCACAATCACCGCCCGCCTCGGGATGGCTATTCTGGTGGCAACGGTGGCGGCAACAACGGCTCTCACCACCCCAACCCGGCGTGGCAGGGCAACCCCGCCCGAGAGGAACGCCTGCGCCGCCAGGAGGCCGAGCATTCAAACCACTGGCAGCAGGGGGAACGGCGCAAGCAACAGGAAATCCAGTCCCGGCCCCCGGCCTTCCAGCCGCCATCGGCGCAGTTTCAGCGGCGCCAGGAAGCCATGTGGGAGAACCGGCAGCGGTCGCAACAGTTCGCGGCGCCCGTGGACAAGCCGCCCCGCCAGGGCGGCGGCCCGGAGCGGGGCTTTAAACGGAATCGGCGGGATTAACCAGCCCACCCGAGTGGCCTTACCACACCAGCATCCCCACCACCGCGCCGGTCATGAGCGTGGACAAGGTGCCGGACACGATGGATTTCGCGCCCAGGGACACCACCTCATCCCGCCGCTCCGGCACCATGGTGCCCAACCCGCCCAACAGAATCCCCAAGCTCCCCAGATTGGCGAAGCCGCACAGGGCGTAGGTCATCACCAAGCGGCTGCGTTCGCTTAAGGATTCGGCGGGCAGCTTCGCCAAATCCAGATAAGCGATCAGCTCATTCAACACGGTCTTGGTGCCCATCAAAGCACCCGCCGCGCCCGCCTCATGCCAGGGAACCCCCATCAGCCACACCACCGGCGCCATCAGCCAGCCCAAGCCGCGCTGCAAGGTCAGCGGTTGTCCGCCCACCTCGGGCAGCAGCGCCAGCAGCATGTTCGCCAAGCTCACCAAGGCCACGAACACCACCAGCATGGCGACGATGTTGATGAGCAGCTCCACCCCCGCCAGCGTGCCTTGGGTCACGGCGTCGATGGCCGAGCGGGCGCCGGAGTGCGCGGCCAGTTCGCCCTCGGTGGCCGGGGCGTCGGTGGGCACCATGATCGCCGCCACCAGGATGGCCGACGGCACGCTCACCAGCGAGGCCGTCAGGATGTGGCCCATCGCGTCCGGCACGGCGCGGGATAGGAAACTGGCGTACAGCACCATCACCGTACCGGAGATGGTCGCCATGCCGCAGGTCATCACCGAGAAGATTTCGCCCCGGCTCATGTGGCGGAGATAAGGCCGCACGAACAAGGGCGCCTCCACCATGCCGACGAAAATATCGGCGGCGGCGGACAATCCCACCGCCCCGCCCAGGCCCAGCGTCTTCCGCAGCACCAGCGACACAGCCCTAACCACCCAGGGCAGCACCCGCCAATAGAACAGCAGCGAGGACAGGGCGCTCACCACCAGCACCAGCGGCAGGGCGCGGAACGCCAGCACGAAGCTGGAAGCGCCGCCGACTTCGGTGAACGGCGTGGGCGCTCCGCCCAGATAGCCGAACACGAAGGCCGTGCCGGTCTGGGTGGCCCGCTCCACGGCCAGCAGCAAATCATTGAGCGCCAGAAAAAATGCTTGAAGGGCGGCAGCTTCAACAAAGCCGCCGCGAGTAGGATTTGCAACAATAACGCCGAGACCGTGGTGCGCCAGGGGAACTGACGGCGGTCCTCGCTGAACAGATAGGCAAAGCCTAAGAAAACCAACAGGCCAAGGGCGCTTTGCAGGGCGGGATGCATAGGGGAATCACTCGCGGAGAAGAAAGGATCGGGAACCGGGCAGGGAACTTGCAGACTTGTTATGCGGTCTTTCGGTCCCCATTGTAGCGAACGGCCTGCTGCACTTTTAGAACAATCGAGGCTTCCATGGCACCTAATCCTTTCACCCTCCCTTTCCCCCGCCTGCCCAACACCCTGCCCATTTTTCCCCTGGCGAACGCGGTGGTCATGCCGGGCTGCCAATTGCCGCTCAATGTGTTCGAGCCGCGCTACCTCAACATGGTCTTCGACGCCCTGGGCGCGGAGCGCCTGATTGGCATGACGCAACCCGACCCTTCCGGGGACAGCGACCAAGCGGTCTATGGCACCGGCACGGCGGGCCGCGTCATCTCGTTCAACGAGACCCAGGACGGGCGGCTGCTGATTGTGCTGACCGGCGTGTGCCGGTTCGACATCCGCGAAGAAATCCCCACCACCCGGGGCTATCGCCGGGCGGTGGTCGATTGGGGTCGGTTCGCCGACGATTACGAGCTGGTCGGCCATGACAAGGATTACGAGCGGCCAAAACTGCTGGCCATGCTCAAGGAATATTTCCAGCGCAAGGGCATGGAGACCAACTGGAACATGGTGGAGCAAATGCCGATTCCGCTACTCGCCAACGTGCTGACCGGGCAACTGCCCTTCGATCCGCCGGAGCGGCAAGCCCTGGTGGAAGAAGTCGGCCTGCGGGAGCGCGTCGCCAAGCTCATCAACCTCTTGGAATTTGACGTGGTGGGCACCCGGATGGCCGATGGGACGCGGCATTGATTCCTGCGGGAGTGGGTTTGCGTGGGAGTGGGCTTTAGCCCACGATC
>NZ_JBTEKS010000332.1:0-4954 GCF_054333355.1 Methylomagnum sp.
AGGGCGGCGGGCAAGCCTTCCACCAACGGATACGCCGCCAACTCCGCCAACGCCACCCAGCGGGCGTCGGACGCATCCGTGGCGGGAATAGGTTGCAACGGCTGGCCCGGTTTCAGCCGCGCCGCGAAATCGACGATGACATAGTGGAAGCCCTCGGCCTGCCGCTCCGCCACCGCGATGATCGGACCCGGCTCGATGTCGAGGCCGGTTTCCTCCCGCACCTCGCGGCGGCAGGCGTCGGCCAGGGCTTCGCCCGGCTCCAGCCGACCACCCGGCACGGTCCACCAGCCAACTTTCGGCGGCCTGCCCCGACAGACCAGCAGCACCCGCCCGGCGGGATCGAACACCACGGCACCGACCCCAACAGCGGGCGCGGCAGGGATTGAATGGGTCATCACAGCGTTCTCTCAACGAAACTCGGAAACCGGTTACATTGTAGGAACAAACGCGCTGAGGCCGACATCCGCCCTGCCCCGCTTGAAAAAGTTCCCCACGTCCCCACATAACGTGGTTGTTTTTGATCGAATCCTTGGAGATTTCCATGCCCATTTACGAATACCAATGCAAATCCTGCGGCCACGAACTGGAAGCCATCCAGAAGATTTCCGACGATCCCTTGAAGGAATGCCCGGCCTGCGGCGACCTGGAACTCACCAAGCTGATTTCGGCGGCGGGCTTCCGGCTCAAGGGCGGCGGCTGGTACGAGACGGATTTCAAGAGCGGCAAGGATAAGAAGAAGAATCTAGCGGGCGGGGGCGAATCGTCCGGCTCGGGGTCGTCCGATGTCGGCAAATCGGAGGCACCCAAGACGGAATCGAAGCCAGCGGCAAGTTCAGCTTCTTGATGCCTTGAATCAAGGCACCAGTAAATCTCGATACAAGCCTTGTCCTCACCCAACAAGGCTTGTTCGATGGCGGCGCGATGATTGAGTAACGCTGCTAAGGCACCATCCGGCGCGACAGGTTTTCATCCAACAGCAGCTTCGCTCTCCGTCAGTCCAGAATCCACGTAATTGCCCCTTGGCTCTCGCCTCCAAGGCCTCCCGCTTAAGGAAATCCAGCCTGCCGCTAGCTGAATCCACCGCGATTTGTCGGTCCCAATCCTCCCATTCCCTGGCTTCGATCCAATCCCTTAGCTGCTTGAAATCATGCTTGGGCAGGGCGGCTATCTCGGTTTGGATGCGTTCTAATTGAGTCATTGAACTACCTCCTTTTATGGCTTGGCGTATTTTACTTCCGGTTTCGCCGCCCCGGTGCGGGCCTACGATTTTCATATCCCTCCCCGCCAATCGGGCGCATGATACGGGCGGGCGAATTTCCGCCCGCCCATAACAACCAGCCGCCAAGACCCGCCCGGAAGCACCGGCGGAGTTCAGGTTGGCCCAAGGCATCCGACCGAAGTCGATGCCCACCTACTAATCAAGAGGCACACTATGAATCTGAGAAACGCAGCCATCCACGCGGGGCTGTTCCTGGCATTGCTCATTCCCACCACCTCGTTTTCAGCCGACGCGCCGCTGCTGCTGACCGACGCCCCGCTGATCGTCGCCAAGGACGAAGCCAAGTGCGAAATCTGCCTGAACAAGCTGACGGCGTCTTGCGAGAAAGAAAACAAGGTGTGCGCGGAAAAGAATGACCCGGCGGCCTGCCAAGCCTATCTCGAAAAATGCAAAGCCAGCGTGAAAAGCCGTTGCGGTGGTCCCACCCTCTGCGACTGATCCGCGATAAACACTGTTCTAGGACTTAGGCAACCCCACTTTGCGTAAGTAATCTGTAGGTCGGGCTTAAGCCCGACCTACAAAAAAGCTGTACTACGAACGGTTGTAGTCGATAAAACATCCCCCCTTCTTTGCCCCCCGTTGCCGATTTTCTAGCTTGGAGCACGAGCTGGCGCTTACGCTCCAACGCGCCGCGCTGGTTTCAGCAATACTTTTTCAGGCTCGAAAAGTGGTTTCCGGCTAACCCCTTGTCCAACTCAAAACCAGCCCGCTTCATCTGCCCCGGACCCACGTCAATCCTTGTGCCAACCCCGCCCCGCCTCGTATCATCGCCCGTTTTTCCAACCACTTAGGAAACTTTAACCATGCGTAGCCACAAATGTGGAGAACTCACGGAAAGCCATTTAGATCAGGAAGTTGATCTGTGTGGCTGGACCCACCGCCGCCGCGATCACGGCGGCGTCATCTTCATCGACCTGCGCGACCGGGAAGGCTTGGTCCAGGTCGTATTCGATCCCGATTACGCCGACGCCTTCAAGCTGGCGGAAAGCGTCCGCAGCGAGTACGTGCTGAAGGTCCACGGCAAAGTGCGGAGCCGTCCGGCTGGCACCGAAAACCCCAACATGCCCACCGGCAAGGTGGAAGTGCTGGCGACCAGCCTGGAAATCCTCAACAAGGCCGAAACCCCGCCCTTCCCGCTGGAAAGCGAGGTGGAAGTCAGCGAGGAAACCCGCCTCCGCTACCGCTACATCGACCTGCGCCGCCCGGCCATGCAGCAGAAGCTCAGGATGCGCCGGGACATCACCCGCTCGTTGCGGAACTTCATGGACGCCAACGGCTTCTGGGAAATCGAAACGCCCTTCCTCACCAAGGCCACCCCGGAAGGCGCCCGCGACTATCTCGTCCCGAGCCGCACCCACCAGAACCATTTCTTCGCCCTGCCCCAATCGCCGCAGCTTTACAAGCAATTGCTGATGGTGTCGGGCATGGACCGCTATTACCAAGTGGTGCGCTGCTTCCGCGACGAAGACCTCCGCGCCGACCGCCAGCCGGAATTCACCCAGCTCGACATCGAAACCTCGTTCATGGACGAGCAGGCCATCACCGACCTGGTGGAGGAGATGATCCGCTGCCTGTTCAAAGAGACGCTGGATGTCGAACTGCCCAACCCGTTCCCGCGCCTGACCTATGAAGACGCCATGCGCGACTATGGATCGGACAAGCCGGATTTGCGGATTCCGTTGAAGCTGGTGGACGTGGCGGATTTGGTGGCGGACTGCGAATTCAAGGTGTTCGCGGGCGCGGCCAAAGACCCGAATGGCCGGGTGACGGCGCTGCGGTTGCCAAAGGGCGCGGAACTGTCCCGCAAGGAAATCGACGACCTGACCCAGTACGTCGCCATTTATGGTGCCAAGGGTTTGGCCTATATCAAAGTCACCGACCGGGCCGCCGGGATCGAGGGGCTGCAATCGCCCATCGTTAAGTTCCTGCCGCCGGACGCGGTGCTGGCGATCATGGACCGGGTGGGCGCGGAAACCGGCGACGTGGTGTTCTTCGGCGCGGATAAGGCCAAGGTGGTGAGCGAGGCGCTGGGCGCGTTGCGCATCAAGTTAGGGCTAGACCGGGGTTTGGTCGAGGGCCAATGGGCACCGCTGTGGGTGGTGGATTTCCCGATGTTCGAGTGGGACGACAAGGACGGGCGCTGGTTCGCCATGCACCATCCGTTCACCGCGCCCAAGTGCAGCGTGGAGGAACTCAAGGCCGATCCGGGCAAGGCGCTGTCGAAGGGCTACGACATGGTGCTGAACGGCACGGAAATCGGTGGCGGTTCGGTGCGTATCCATCGCCAGGACATGCAGGACGTGGTGTTCCGGCTGCTCGGCATCGGCGAGGAGGAGGCCCAGCAGAAATTCGGCTTCCTGCTCAACGCCCTCAAGTACGGTGCGCCGCCGCACGGGGGTATCGCGTTCGGCATGGATCGGCTAGTGATGTTGATGGCGGGGGCCAATTCCATCCGTGAAGTGATGGCCTTCCCCAAGACCCAATCGGCTTGGTGCCCGATGATCGACGCGCCCGCGCCGGTGACGGATGCGCAGTTGAAGGAGTTGGGGATTCGGCTCAGGAAGCCGCCGGAGGCGGCGAAGGGAGAGGCGGGTTAGTTTGTTATAATTAGATATGTCGGGCGGGGAGACCTGCCTGACATATCATCGCCATACAACTAAAGGAAAAGATATGAACGATACAAGCAAGAACATATTATCCGAAAAGGGATACGATGTTCAAAAAGATCAGGTTACTCGGATTATGCGTCGCTTGAGTAATTTTTCTACTGTGCGTTGTCTTGATATTGAAGGAAGGCCAATCGATCCTTGTAAAAAAGGACCAGATGGCGGCTTGGATCTAATAATAAACATCCAAGCTAGAACGCCCTCTGCTGAGAAAAGAATCGAAACGATGGTTCTGAAAATCTTGCTTAAGAATGATTACTAATTATGAAAAACATAGTAGTCGAGTTTAAGTATAGGGAGCTAAATAGAGCCATGCTCGATCAAATCGTAGGAAACGCCTTCCGAAATCACCTGACCCCACCTGCCGAAATAGTTATCAAGTGTCGCTCGGCTTCTAGAACCGCACACAAGGCAAAAGAAACCCTCCATGAGAATAGGGAGGTTAATGTACATATTGACGAATGCCTATCCAGCTACGACGAGTGAGATATGTCAGAAAGCATTATCATTTTTTTGGATGAAGTGCCGAACGATGACTTGCATGTTTTTTACAATAAAACATGCAGAAGAATCGAAATAACTGACCCAAACAATATAGCTTTTCTTAAAAGCCTAACTACCTTTTTTAGCAAAACAAAACCATTTATTGAAGATACGAAAGAAGAGTTTTTAGCGTCTGGAAGAACATCCGGGGAAAGTAAAGCCATGATATTAAGGATAATCTCAAACGGCTATCAAACCTTTTTAAAGAAAATCGAAAAGAAAGCTATCTCAAGCTCAAAACAACTCGACAAGAGATGCAAAGAAGCCAATACCAACCAAGAGAAACGTAATTTTTTTTACGAACATCAAGAGCTGCTAAATCTGTATCTGTTCTTCTCAGTGTACGAAGACCTAACACAAGACCAAAACTACTCTAATTTTTCATACTACTTTATTCAAGATAGCCATGAATAAAGTTTGCAGGATGAAGTGAAGAATGAACGAACCGCATCATTCGCGACTGATG
>NZ_JBTEKS010000333.1:0-4943 GCF_054333355.1 Methylomagnum sp.
GGCTCCGCGCCTCGAAGAGAGCATAGCTTCTAACCGGAATATAATCACACGGGACCAAACAATAGCGGTGAAAAGGATGATATATCGCCTTTCCTTTCAAAATATAATATATAAGATAATTTGATTTTCTTAGATATAGCCGCTGCCTTATACCTGTCTTTGAGTCGCTTAGGCCATATATAGCTTTTATTGATATTTTCAGGCTTCGTAAGTCTGGCAAACACGGTTACTTCTTCTGTGGTTGTGTTTTTCTCTATAAGCCTGAGAAAATGTAACATGTATTCTGTGGCAGCATCTGCCATAGTGTCTTTTTTGATATCTAAAATCCCATCATTTATCCGTTCAATTGTTTCCTCGTAAACGCTTTTTGCGTTATCAAAAGCTTCTTTCTGTAAGCAGGCAATTTCTTTATCGACTGCGGGAGAAAAAATTACTGACGGTTGAAGCCTATCCCGCATTCCATACGCATTAACGGCATTTAAAACACTTTCTTCAAAGCTCGGGAAATAGGTTTCAAAATATTGGCGAATTATGTCTTGCTCAATAGCCGCAGACTTCATTTCTTCATTGATGCTATTGATTAATTTAAAAATCTGATCCCGACTAAATGTAGTGGCGTTGAAAAGTGAGAGTGGTGGTTTTAGTGCGGCCATATCCGCGCCGACTACTAGAGTCGATACCCTAGTGCTAGAAACACCTTTATACAGCGCCCCGGATTCAAATAAAATCCAAGGGGCTGCAAGATTATTATCAGTGAGGACAACTATTCCATATTTAGTTTTATCTAGCTCATTCCCTATCTTATTGAACCAAATCTCTCCCGAATTTATGCCGCTTGTTGATATAAATGGCCTAGCCGTCGGTATAACGGTTTTTATGAATTTACATAAAACTTCCGCGATTGTTTTGCTAGACTCACTAGATCAACTTATAAATATTTTCATTTTTAGGTAACTCCAAAGATAAGTCAGGTGTGTACTTCAATGCATCGCAATGTCAGATCGGGCAAACTGCCACATGGCTGTTTAATGCTTTTTTGAAAGGCCGTAACGTCCCCAATAATACTTCAATGTACAGCTTAGGAACGATATTGATATGAACAGTATGCTGGCCGATTCAAGAAAGCGATGTCAAGGCGCGCCCAGTGGAGCCTACTGGACGGCGTTTGGAGGTTACTTTGGCGATTCAATCCGCCGGAATTTATCGTTCCCACGCTCGGCATAAGAGCTTATCGGGTGTTGTTCCTGCGTCGCGAAGCACAATGTCTCGCCGGAGCGAGCCACAACAGCATTTCCACGGAGACTGCGGGACGATTCCTCAACCGAGTCCCGCGCATCGGACGCGGGTACCCCCCACTCTCACCACCAACCCCACACCTTGAGGCAAAGCCAGTCGATGGACCGCCGCGTCCAGGCGGTCAGCAGGTTGGTCGGCCCCACCTCGACCTTGCCCACGCCCTGCATCCCCGGCGTCAGCGGCGGCACCCCGCCCAGCCAAGACGCCTCCACCCGGAAGCCGTTGGCCCCGTCCCGCACGCTGGCGATGGCAGTGACGCGGGTGATCTCGAACGGATACCCCGTCTGCGGCTGGCCCGCCAACCGTAACACCCCGCGCTGGCCGGGCCGGACGCGGGCGATGTCCTGGTCCTCCACATGCAGCACCACCCGCCAGCCGTCGGTCGTCGCCACCTCGAACATCTCCTTGCCCGCCTCGATGGGGCTGCCGATCTGTTGCGCCCAATCGCCCGACACCACCAGCCCCTCAATCGGCGCGGCGAGGTCGAGCCGGGCCAGCTTGGCGTCCACCAGGGCCAGTTGGGCGTCGGCGGATTTCAGTTCGGCCTGGGCCAAGGCCACGGCGGGGGCGTCGCGGTCGGCCATGGCCTGACGGAGCTTGCCCGCCGCCTCCTCCCGTTCGCTGTGGTACTTGGCCCGCTCGACCCGCAAATCCCGGTCGTCCAGCCGGGCCAGCACTTGCCCCGCCGCCACCGACTCGCCGGACCGCGCCGCCACCTGGGCCAGATAGCCATCGAACGGCGCGGTGACCACATGGCGGGTGCGGCCCTCGATCACCGTGTCGGCGGTCACCCGGTCCTCCACCGGAATCAGCAGCAGCACCGCCAGCGCCCCGGCCAGGGCGACAGCACCCGCCTTCCAGGTCAGATGACCCGGCCCCCACAGCTTGCGCCATCCAACCCGCAGGCTGTCCCACCCGTGGCGGAGCAGGCCGCGCTCGGCCTCCCGCCATGGCCGCAGCAGCGGCTCGGCCAGGGCGGCGCTGGCCCGCAGCATCGCCAGGGCGTCCGGCGGCAGGTCCGTCCCCACGCCGTGGGCCACCAGCACCGCCGTGGGTTCGCCGTCGTGCCGCAGCGGCAGGGCCCAGGCGCCGGGCTGGCCGATTTCACGGAGTTCCACGGCGGCGCGGGCGGCAGCCTCGGCGGCCGGTTGCAGGGCGGGGGACGCCTTCTCGGCGAAGGCCAGGTCCGCCGACACCCACCAGCGCGGCAAATGCCCGCGCATTTCGAACAGGGCCAGGGAGAATCCGGCGGGGCTAGCGGACCGGCCCTCGGTCCGCGCCCAGGCGGCGGTGCGGTTGATCCACTCCTGCGCGGCGGCGCGGGCGCAGGTTTCCGAGGCGACGTGGCCCAGCAGTTCCAGCAGCCGGGCGGCCCGCTGGTGTTGCGCCTGACTGGCGGCGGACAGGGCCAGTTGCAGCCAGCCCAGGGCCAGCATGACCGTCGGCACCATCCGCTCGTGGTGCGGCGCGCCCAGCACCACGCCGACGATGCCCGGCCCGCCCTCCGGCAGCGGCAGGGCGGTGGCGAGCAGCAGCTCGTTGGCGCCGCCGCCCTCGACCTTCGCGAGGGCCACCGGGTTCTCCGGCGTGACGCGGGCGCGGGTGGTGGCCCACAGGTCGGCGGGGGCGGCGTGGCCGTCCGGGAAGGGCGCGGCCCAGCGGGCGTCCTCGGCGTGCAGCGCCACCGCCCGGCAGGCCAGCCCCGCCGAGGCGAGGCGCTGGCGCCAGGCGTCGAGGGTCTGGGCCAAGGGAGAAGGCGGTGGAATGTTGTCAGCGGTGGGGCGGGGTTGGGCGCTCATCAAGCCGTTTGGTTGTGTTGGGTTGTTTTCCGATGGGTCCATGGTGGCTACCGGCGGGCACAATTTAGCCGCCTAGCAACAAAGCCGCTCGGCATCGGCAGGCTCGGTTCCCATCCCCGCTAGAACCGGACGAAGAAGGCCCTGTGGGAACTGGATGACATCTGCCGCCGCCGCCACTCCCTGACTTGCGTCGATTCCCTGCGCCTCCGGCGCAATGCGCGCCGGGCCTTGAGCCGGGGCGAGTCCCACCACAAGCTCGCGCGGGCCGTGGCCCACGCCAACGGGGGCCGGCTGGGGGCGGGCCGACCTGGAGCGGCAACCGTGGGGCGGGCACCCAGGGTTCCGCCCCGGGCCGACACAGTGTTACACGACTTTCCTGTTTCCCGCGAGTCGCGAACCCCGCGCAGCCGACCATGTGTCGCGTGGTTCCACGCATAGTCACGGGGAGGGCGCCCAGCGGGACGCGCCCGGCGCGGGCCGGGTTGGCTGGCCATTCCCAACTTTTATGAAACGTCTGCCGTTGTTTCGCTGAATATTGTTACCCATGCCCTTTACGCGATTTTTATGCCCCCCGCTATAGACTGTCGTCGCCTTCCAAGCCCCGTGCCGCCGCTGCCGACCCCGCCTCGGATGCCGGGACATGGGGAGGAGCGCGTCCCAAACCGGATCACGGCCACGGGCGGGCCAGCAAACCCATCGAAGAACCGGCCTGAAAACCACTGAAATCCTGTTTCCCACGATGAATATCCCAGCCCCCTTTACTAGAAGTCTCGGCCTGTTGGCCTTAACGGTTTTGCTCGCAGCCCCTTCGCTGGTCTGGGCGGAGGAAGCCAATGCCGTCATACAAAGTTCATGCATTTTGCGGTGCCAAAGCAGGCGCCGAAATACATCAAGGAAATACCCCTTATCAAACGGGGCAGTAAGCGGATTATTTCGATATTCGTGTTCACCTTCAGCATCACCATCCTGTCGAACGTGTTTCTGGATATGCCGACCATATCGGGAATGATGCTGGATCTGGTGATACTTCAATTCTTTAGTTATTACCTGATAAAAACGGAAGGCATGGCCCGATTCGATAAACATGACTCGCACGCTTATACCGATGATCATGACGCCCAACGATATATTGAATCACAGAGGGGTTTTGATGTTTTCAAATGCGTCGCCGGGGTGGATCGGGATACCCTGTTATTTTTCTATGGCACCATGATGATCGTCGGCGCGTTGAGCTTCCTGGGCTACCTGAATGCCATGGCCCACTACCTGTTCACGGAGATCAGCCCCACGGTGGCGAATATCCTGATTGGCCTGGCGTCCTCGTCCATTGATAACGGCACCCTGATGTTCGCGGTGCTGAACATGCACCCCAACTTCCCGGTGGGCCAATGGCTGTTGTTGACCCTGACCCTGGGCGTCGGGGGCAGTCTGCTGGCCATCGGGTCCGCGCCCGGCCTGCGTGCGCTGGGGCTGATGAAGACCCATTTGAAAGAGGGCGAAGGCTATACCTTCACCCTGCATCTGCGCTGGATGCCCGTCATCCTGCTGGGGTTCTTCGCCAGTATCGGGACGCTGTTCCTGGTCAATGGCGGCAAGTTCTAGCCCGGCTGGCGGGCGTCGCGTTTCGGATCGCCGCCGGTGAAATCGCCCAACCTAACCCTCTGGCAGAGGCTGGCTCCCTATGGCTGGGGCGTGGCGGCCCCCGTCCTTTGCACGGCGGTCGATTGGCCGTTTCGGAACCTCTTGGCCCCCGCCAGCATGTTGATGGTGTACCTGCTGGGAGTGGTGCTGGTCGCCAGCCGCCATGGCCGCTGGCCCTCGGTCCTGGCGTCCCTGCTCAGCGCCCCG
>NZ_JBTEKS010000334.1:0-4942 GCF_054333355.1 Methylomagnum sp.
CCCCCCCCCCCCGCCACTGCCGATCTAAGCCAACTCCTTGTGCATCTCCAGCACATTGCCGCCCTCGGTTTTGCGGTAGTCCACGCCGTCCATGAGGGTGCGAATCAGGAAGATGCCCCGGCCCCGCTCGTTTAGCAGGTCGAAGTCCGGCGATGGCACGGCTTCCAGGTCGAAGCCCCGGCCTTGATCGTAGACGTGAATGTTGAGGCGCTTGTCCTTGATCTGGATGCACACCCTCACGGTGTGCTTGTCGTCCGCTGGCGCGTGCTCGATGGCGTTGACCATCGCTTCGGTCAAGACCAGATTGAGGTGATAGGCGAGGTCTTCGCGGTCGCCGGTGTAGTCTTCCAGCGTTCGGGCCACTTCCTCGGCGATGTTGCCGATCAGGCTCAAGTATCGGGTTTCGTTGGGAACCACGATCTCCAGATGGATGACGCTCTCGGCGCACATGGCCGCTCTCCGGGTTACGCCTTGCTCAAGGCTTCCTCGACGCTTGGGAATATCTCGAACACCCGGTGCAGGCGGGTCAGCTCAAACATCGACTGGACCCGGGGCTGTAGGCTGGCGAGGACGAAGGTGCCCGACCGGAGGGTGGCGTTCTTGTAGCCCGACAGCAGGGCACCCAGCCCCGAGCTGTCGATGAACCGCACGTCCGACAAATCCACCACCAGCCGGGTGTCGCCGCCTTCCAGTTGCTTGAGGATGCGGTCCCGGAGGTCGCCGGAGTTATGCGCGTCCAGCCGTTCTTCCTTGAGCCTTAATATGGTTTTTCCGTCTTGATTGTCCGTGACTACTTGCATGATCGACTCCCCATGAAGTGGATATCGGCCGCCCAACGCGGCGCCTAGATTCAATCATAGCGCTTTCGGCGGCGGATAAGAATTTAGCTTGATGGCCTTCGGCCCGACGACGGTGGCCAGTCGGGCACGAATTCATGTGCTTAGACGCGGGGGATGGGGAAGAAATTCAGTGAATGCCCCGTCACGATAAATTCATGGCGGAGCGGCGAAGGGATTCAAGAGACCGATTTCACAGCCTTCAAAATCGCGGACATTGCGCGTCACCAACGTGAGGCCATGAATCTTGGCGGTGGCGGCGATGAGCATGTCGGCCTGCGAGCGGGCAATGCCACGTTTGGAAAACCCTCCCCGAAGTTCACCGGCCTGCTGGGCGATGGCTTCCGTCACTGGAAATATTTCGTGCCGACCCAAATAGCCTTTCAGCCAGACGTGCAGCCGGACGCTGGGACGCCGGGCAATACCGAACCAGATTTCCTCTAGGCTGACCACGGAGATGCCATGCCGCTCGACGCTCCCGGCCCACCGCACCACATCAGGATTGGGCGCTGGACGGGCAAGCTCGCTAATGATGTTGGTGTCAACGAGGTAAAGCACCGTATTCCCCCTCCAACGCCTCGACGAAAGTGTTGGGCCGATCAATGCGGGCGGGAATTTCAAGCCCGTCCTCGAATCCCTCCGCCAGCAAGAGTTGGCGAAGCTCATCGAAATCTTCCGCCAGGGTGGGTGGCTTCGCTTGGGTCTTCCGCCAAGCGTCGAACGCCGCGTAATCCTCGGCGCTGATGAGCGCGGCGACGGGCTGGTTACGGTTATAGATCAGTTGCGGTTCGGCGGCGGCTTGTTTGACGACTTCCGAAAAGCGCTGTTTGGCCTGAGCGATGTTCCAGTGCATGGCAGACTCCTTCATGGACATGAGGGGTCGCCATCATAGACATTTTCAGCGTCTCAAAGGCTCCTCACACATCCAAGCTCAACTCGGCGATCTTCCGCGTCAAGGTATTCCGGCCATAGCCCAAGAGCTTGGCCGCTTCCTGCCGACGACCCCGCGTCACCTGCAAGGCCGTGGTGATCAGGATGCCCTCGGCGGATTCAATGGCTTCCTTCGCCACATTGTGGTCGCCCCGCTTGACGCGCTGCTCGACCCATTGCCGGAAGCTCTCCTCCCAGCCGTCGGCCACCGGCGAGGCTTCGGTCTTAACGTGCAGCAACTCCGGCGGCAGATCGTCCAGATGGACATCCTTGCCGGCCGCCATGACCGTGATCCAGCGGCAGGTGTTCTCCAACTGGCGGACATTGCCGGGCCAGTCCAAGCGGCACAGATAAGCCTCCACATCGGGCAGCAGGCTTTTGGTTTCCACCTTCAATTCAAGGCTGGCTTCTTTTAAGAAATGCCGCAGCAACAGCGGAATATCCTGACGCCGGTCGCGGAGCGGCGGTAAATGAATGCGGATGACGTTGAGGCGGTGATACAAGTCCTCGCGGAACCGGCCTTCCGACACCAGATGGTCGAGGTTCTGATGGGTGGCGGCGATGATCCGCACATCCACCTTCACCGGCGTGTGGGCGCCCACCGGGAAGAACTCGCCATCGGCCAGCACGCGCAGCAAGCGGGTTTGCAAATCGGCGGGCATGTCGCCGATTTCGTCCAGGAACAAGGTGCCGCCGTCGGCCTGCTCGAAACGTCCCGCCCGCCGCGCCTGGGCGCCCGTGAAGGCGCCGCGCTCGTGGCCGAATAGCTCGGATTCCAGCAAGTCACGGGGAATCGCCGCCATGTTGAGGGCGATGAAGGGCTTGTCGGCGCGGGGGCTGTGGCGGTGCAGGGCGCGGGCCACCAGTTCCTTGCCGGTGCCGGACTCGCCGTTGATGAGGACGGTGATGTGGGAACGGGCCAGCCGGGCGATGGCGCGGAACACCTCCTGCATGGACGGCGCTTCGCCGATGATCTCCGGGGTCTTCTCCGGCGCGGCGGGCACCGCCTTCTCCTGGCGTTGGCGCTGCGTCTGGGCGCAGGCGCGGCGCACCAAGTCCACGGCGTCGTCCACGTCGAAGGGCTTGGGCAGGTATTCGAACGCCCCGCCGTGGAAGGCCGACACGGCACTTTCCAAGTCCGAATGGGCGGTCATGATGATGACCGGCAATTGCGGGCACTTCTCCTGCAACTGGCGGAGGAGTTCCAGGCCATCCATGCCGGGCATCCGAATGTCGGTCAGGATGGCGTCGGGCTTGCCCACGTCCAGCGCGTCCAGCAACCCGCCCGCGCTGGGGAAACTGCGGGCCTGGATGGCGGCCTTTTGCAGCGCCTTCTCCAACACCCAGCGAATCGAGCGGTCGTCGTCCACCACCCAGACTTGGGCCGCGTTACTCATGGTCCTTCTCCAAAGGCAAGAAAATTGAAAAAACGGTATTGCCCGGCTCGCTGCTGCATTCCACCAGTCCGCCGTGTTGATTGATGAGGGATTGGGCGATGGACAGGCCCAGCCCGGTGCCATCGGCGCGGCCCGTCACCATCGGGTAAAAAATCTGGCCCATGAGTTCGGGCTTGATGCCGGGACCGTCGTCGATGATGTCCAGCTTGATCGCGAGGCGGCTGCGCCGATGGCCGATGGTCACTTGGCGATGAATGCGGGTGCGGATGACGATCCGGCCCTTCTGCCCCACCGCCTGGGCGGCGTTGCGGACAATGTTCAGGATGGCTTGGATAAGCTGGTCGCCGTCGCCGAGGACCATGGGAATGCTGGGGTCGTAGTCGCGCTCGATGACCACGCCGGACGGCGCCTCCACCTGCACCAACTGGCGGACCCGCTCCAACACGCGGTGGATGTTGAGGCGGCTTTTGCGCGGCGGCTTGTTGGGCGCCAGCATCCGGTCCACCAGCGATTGCAGCCGGTCGGACTCCTCCATGATGATCTTGGTGTACTCCCGCTGCTCCTCGTCACCCAACTCCCGGTCCAGCAATTGCGCCGCGCCCCTGAGGCCACCGAGCGGGTTCTTGATCTCGTGGGCCAGCCCCCGCAGCAGCATCCGGGCGGCGTTCTGCTGCGCCATGAGCTGTTCCTCCATGGAGATGCGCAAATGCCGGTCCACCTGCTCAAGCTGCACCAGCACCGCCACGGGCCGATCCTGTTCCAGCATGGGCGCGATGGTCAGGTTCACGGTGATGGGTTGGGATGGCGCACCCAGCGCCAGGTTGCGCTTGGTCAGCGATTCGCCATCCCGTAGAGCGCGCTTGAGATCGTCTTCGATGGTCTTGTCGTAGAGCAGGAAGATTTCCTTCGCCCTCATGCCGAGCACTTGCCGGGCGCTGACGGCGAAGAGCATTTCCCCCGCCATGTTCACGTAAACCAAGCGGCAAGCCGGGTCGAACAACAGGACGGCATCGGTGAGATGGTCCAGTATCCGTGGATAAAGCGTCGCGGTGTCGTCGAAGTTCATGGTGCGATGCAAGCAATTTGGGGGCCAAGGGGATGATCAGGCAGCCCTGTGAGCGCTGGATTGCGGGCGCTTAGGCTTTGGCGGGATTGAGCCGAAATATGCCACCCAGCGGCTTATGCACCATTATGACTCAATCCACGAAACAAAATGTCTGCGGGGAGGAAGGTCAGACTCGAGGCGGATTCGGCTCAGGGACCACATTCAGTACGAACCGGCATTTAACCAAGAAAAATGGGGGGCAACGGGGCGTATGGGCGGGAAATGGGGCGGCTGGTCCGAAAACCGCCTGATTGCGCCAGCGTGGTGCAAGCAAGCCTCGCGATTCACCGCCATGGATAGGCATGAGGGTCGGCGGCAACGCCTTCCGCCGGGCTGTGGCAAGCGCCACGCACCATGATGACGCGGCATAGCGGAACACTGTATGGCTTGCCGCCTTTAACATGCGCCACTTCGATCACACGAAGCGGGTGCAGGTCGGGCTTTAGCCCGATAACGATAAAAGCGGGACGGCAGGATCGGGCCAAAGCGCAACCCACAATCCCTGTCGCCCGTAGATGGGCATTGAAAGCACTCTAGTACCGCCATCTCGAAATGGATTGGATAATTGATGCTTTTGTAGATGGCCCGGCCGACTCCCCCGATCGTTCTTTCCCGCGCCCAAAGCGCCCTCCTGCACACCCTTGTAAGCAGCCGCGAAGCCCCGCATGGCCTGG
>NZ_JBTEKS010000335.1:0-4934 GCF_054333355.1 Methylomagnum sp.
TCCCAGACTGGTCGAAGCCACCAAAACCGGCCAGAAAACCCAGCAACGCCGCGATGGTCTGTACGCCTATCCCGGCGAGACTTTCGAGCTGGACGGCGTCGCCTTCACTGTGACCGAGGTGGAACGCCGCCGCTTGGGCGACATGACGGAAGCCGACGCCCAGGCCGAGGGTTATCCTAATTTGGCGGTCTATAAGGATTTGATCCTCAAGATGCACGCCGGAATGACTTGGGATGAGGAGCATTTGGTTTGGGTGCATCACTTCCAGCGAGTCGATTCATGAAGCCGCGCCGCCTCGTCGGCCCGCTGGCTTTGCTGGTTCTCGCGGGCTGCCAAGAACCCACCGAGACCCAACTGGCCGGGGATATTCAAGGCACCAGCTACCACATCAAGATGGTGCTGGACGGCCTGCCGGTGACGCCGGACCAGGTCAAGACGGATGTGGAGACTATTTTTCGACAGGTGGACGAGAGGCTGTCCAACTGGCGCGAGGATTCGGAAATCTCCCGACTCAACCAGCAAAAAACCACCGAGTGGCTGCCGGCTTCCCCGGAAATCGTCAGCCTGGTCGCCATCGCCCGCGATATTGGCGAAAAGACCCACGGCTGCTATGACCTGACGGTGACGCCCATTTTCAAGCTGTGGGGCTTCGCCCGGCATCAGGAGAAAGTGCCGACCCAGGCCGAGATCGACGGCGTTCTCAAGCATGTCGGCATGGACAAGGTGGAAACCGACGCGGCCAGCAACCGCCTGCGCAAAAAAGACCCGGACGTGGAAATCAGCCTGGATTCCATCGCCCAGGGCTACACCGTGGCCCGCGTTGCCGAGCGGCTGGAGAGCCGGGGCATCCAGAACTATCTGGCGGAAGTGGGCGGGGAAATGAAGGTGAAGGGCAAGAAGGCCAACGGCAAGCCCTGGCGGGTGGCCGTCGAGAAACCGACCCCCATGGCCCGCGAAGTCCAGCGCATCTTCGACATCCACGAGCAACATGGCACGGCGGTGATGACCGCCGGCACCTACCGGAATTTCTTCGAGGCGCAGGGCAAGACCTATTCCCACATCCTCGACCCCAAGACGGGCCGCCCCGTCACCCATGGCTTGCTGTCGGTCACCGTTCTGCATCCAGACCCGACCCTGGCGGACGCCTGGGACACCGCTTTGTTATGCGTGGGCGAAGTTGAGGGGATGAAGATCGTTGAGGCGGAACACCTCAAGGCGCTGTTTATCTATCGCGACGGGGATCAACTCAAGGAGTGGATGAGCGGGGCATTGGTGGGCGAGGCACCCAAACCATAGCCCATGGATGGGTGGAGGCACAGCGACCATTACCAATATAGGCAAGCGGACCTTGTTGGATCTGCGTCCGCCCCGGAAGCAGGACGACCTCATGGCATTCTTCCAGTCTGTACCGGACAAGCGGAACGTGCGGGTGAGGGCGCTCCATAAGGAAGCGGAGCCTCGCATTCTCACCGTCACTCTTCGGCCACTGCGGACACCGCCCCTGATCCAGACACGACCTCGGAAAATGACCGGTTTCCTGCCGCAGCAATCGACGCGGCCCCCGAAAGCCGCCATTGATACCGCAAAGCCCCGCCACAAAGCGGCGCTCAAGTGATCGCCTTCATCGACAAACGCCCGAGTCCCAAGGTTCCTTATGCGCCAGTCGGTTCCGCGCCGGTTCGTCCGACGCAGAGGATCAACCCGGCACCGATCAAAGCGAATGCCCCCGCCACCGTGAAAACCAAGGTGTAATCGCCCAGCATCGTCCTCAGGAAGCTCGCGCCATAGGCCGCCACGGCGGAGCCGACTTGGTGGGAAAAGAAAATCCAGCCGAACACCACCCCGATGTTCCGCTTCCCGAACCAATCCGCCGCCATGGCGGAGGTGGCGGGCACCGTGGACAGCCAGTTCAGCCCATACACCACCGAAAAGGCCAGCAGTTCGCCGGTGGAATCGACCATGGGCAGGACCAGCAGGGAAGCCCCGCGCAAGAGGTAATACCCGGCCAGCGGCCAGCGCGCCCCGAAGCGGTCGCAAATCCAGCCCGAACCGACGGTCCCGAAAATATCCGCCGCGCCCATCACGCCCAGCGATGCCGCCATGGTCATCTCGGGGAAGCCATGCTCGACGCCATGGGTGATCAAATGGGTTTGGAACAGGCCCGAGGTGGTCAGCCCGCAAATGCCGAAGCTCAGCGCCAGCAGCCAGAACGCCGGACTGCGCACGGCGACCCGCATCGGGTGGGCGTCGGGTTCGGGCCGCGCCGGGGTCTGGCCGGTCGCGCCGTAGGGTTCGAGTCCCAGCGTCCCCGGATCGTCGCGCAGGAAAGCCCAGGCCAAAGGCAGCACCACCCCGCCTATCGCCACGGCCGCGAACAAAGTTGCCGCCCGCCAGCCCTGGTCCAGGTTCAGCCGCATCAGGAACGGGGTGAAGACCAACTGCCCCGCCGACATGGCCGCGCCCAAGATGCCCAAAGCCAAGCCGCGCCGCGCCACGAACCAGCGGTTCGCCACCGCCGCGCCCAGGATCATCGAAGGACCGCCCGAGCCCAGTCCCACCACCACGCCCCATAGCAGGATCATCTGCCAGGATTCCCGCATCCACAGGGTTCCGGCGGTGCCTAGCGCGATCAAACCCAAGGTCCACAGGGCGATGCGGCGCGGCCCGTGAACATCCATCAGCCGCCCCAGGAAGGGACCGGCCAACCCGAACAGCAGCATATTGACCGACACCGCCAGGGTGATGGATTCGCGGCTCCAGCCGAATTCGCGCTCCAGCGACACCAGGATGATGCCCGGCACCGAGCGCACCACCGCCGCCATTAAGAGGATGACGAAGCACACCGCGAGCATCATCCAAGCGCGGTGCGGGCCGGTGCCGGGTTTCCGCGCGGACGGCGGGGGACGCCCCCGCCGCCCGCCAGCCCCGCGCCTGGGATTACGGCGCATCCTCGATCCGGTCCAAGAGTTCGGTGATGCGGGCCACCTGCTGCAACAGGATGCCGCCCACGCCCAGGGAGAACCACACCCCGACCACGAAGCCCCAATGGATGGGCGCCGCGAAGAATTCCTCGCGGAACCAGAAGGTGTGGCCCCATTCGTTGAAGCCGACGCTGACGAAGATCATGAAGGGACCGAACACCGCCAGGGTCAGCGGCAGGGAAATTTCCCGCGCGTACAGGGGCAGCCGGGTGCGGGCGTACAGCCAGGCACAGCCGCCGAGGATGATGTAGAGCGGGAAGTTGAAGTAGAACTCGACGATGTGGTTGGCGGTGAAGGGCGTATCCCGCAGCACCACCTGATGCCAGGAATTGTCCTGTTCCGCGAAGTAGCTACCGGCCCAGTACACGGCGAAGGTGTAGACGCTGATCCACATGGTCAGCGTGAAATAGCGCCGGATTTCCTCCTTGGGTTCCAGCGTGTCCAGGTTGCGGTCGCGGGTGGTCCAGAGATACCCCCAAAACCCGATCATGATTGACGCGATGACGACCAGTTCCAGGTAGAACAGCCGCATCCAATAAGTCTCGTACTCGGGCAGGGAGGAATCGAGGCCGGTGGTCACGGCATGGGCACCCTGGTAGATCCTGAGGCCCATATAGATCGCGGTCAGGATGCCGAAGGCGCTGATGTATTTATAGACATCCTTGAGATACCAAGGGGGCTGATGCCGTGGGGCCGCCGTAGCGATGGGATTGTCGTGTGTGGTGATTGCCATGGGATTGCCTTTTGGAGTGGATACCCCCTCCCGGCGGGAAGGGGTTGGAATAGCGAAGGAACGCGCCGATCCGCGTTAATCGAAGCGCGGAATCACGGCCGCCGAGACGCTGGCGACGCTACGCCGACCGTCTTCGTCGAAGAAGAACAGCAATCCGCCCAGGCGGCTGTCGGCGTCCCGGATCAAGCCGTCGAGCCGCTCCGTTTCCCAGCCGGCGTCGAAGGCGGTGATGCGGACTTGCCGGTTTTCGCCGGGCTGGATCGGCGCGGAGGAATCCGTCCGCAAGCCGGTGGGGGCGACCAATTCAGCGCTCCCGGCCGGCACCGGCCCGCCCGCCCCGGCATCGATGAAGCGCAGATTGGCGGCGGCGAACTCGCCGAGCCGGATCGGCTTCCCGGTGTGGTTGCCGATATGCGCGGTCATCACCATGGCGCGGTCGGAAACCCGGTATTCCACGCGCTCCACCCGGACCTTGACGTCACCGTTGTTCACTTGCGGCGGCAAGGGTTCGATACGGTCCATGGCGGCCTGCAAGGGGATGGCGTCGGGATAACGGCTCTGCGCCATGGCATTGGCCCCCAGCACCACGACCGGCACCGCCACCAGGATGGCCTTGGCGATGGTCTTGTCCAGGGGCGTGATCAAGGCTTCCTCCTGGCCCGCCAGCAGCATCTTGTGGCGGGGCAGGAACAAGGGCCGACGCACCCACCACAGCAGCCAGGCCAGCCCGGCGGTGATCCACAGCGCATGCCAGAACACGCCGTTGGCGAGTCCGTAGCTCTCCATGTCGATGGTTTCGCCGTTCAGGGCGGTCACCCGGTTGTCGAAGGCGGCGGCGGCCCCGCCCACCTCGATCCACTGTCCCGGACCCTGCACCGGCCCCGCGTCCTTCAGGTTGAAGAACGGGTGGATGTGGTAACGCCCCGGCATCCGGGCCTTCAGCACCACCTTGAATTCATAATCGCCGCCCGGTTGGAGCGCCACCGAGTTGATCCAGGGCTGGCCGTTCAGGCTGCGCTCGGTGCGGATGAACACCGGCCCCGGCGAGGAAATATTGAGGAAGGCGGCTTCCGGCTTGGGCACGCCGACGGGCCAATCCTCGGCCACATGGAAGCGCCCGGTCACGGCCACTTCGTCGTTGACCCGCATTTCGGGCTTCGACCAGGCCACGTCGTAGAACTGGATGGTGCGGGTGCGGATGAAGGGTTCCAGCGCCTTCT
>NZ_JBTEKS010000336.1:0-4918 GCF_054333355.1 Methylomagnum sp.
CTTGGCTATATTCGCGGGCCACGATGCCGAGGAAATCGCCGTCCAGCGGGGGGTGAGCATTACGACGGTGCGCACTCAAATCCGGCAGATATTGGCGAAAACCGGCGCGTCGAATCTCCGCGACTTGGCACGGAGGCTGGCGGGACTGCCGGGGACTTCAAAATGACTGGGCGGCTGTTTTTTCGACTTTCCGCTCCTTTCGAGCCGCGATGGCTTGGTTGGGTAAGTCTTGGCGGTTGCGACAATGCTTGCCCTGCCTTCGGAAACTGGCCTTGCCACCTGTTCATGGAATTCTTTCGTGCGGGTTTCCCGCTCGCGGATAAATCGCGGCTCCGGTGGAGTGAGCCAGCCCCGGCGGTTATAATGGCCGCCTGTTTTTATTCCCCGCCGATCTTTCGGCACCTTCAACGGCGCCGCTCCAAGGCTTACCACACATCCGAATGAGTTCCTTCGCTAAAGAAGTCATCGCTGTCAATCTCGAAGACGAGATGAAGCAATCCTACCTCGATTACGCCATGAGCGTGATTGTGGGACGTGCCCTCCCCGATGTCCGCGACGGCTTGAAGCCCGTCCACCGCCGGGTTCTCTACGCCATGCACGAACTGGGCAATGATTGGAACAAGCCCTACAAAAAATCGGCCCGCGTGGTCGGTGATTGCTTTGTAAAAGGCGCTTTGGTCCATACCGAGGCCGGCCTTGTACCTATCGAAAATGTCGAACCTGGGTGTCAGGTACAAATGCCCGACGGGCGCTTGAGCCAAGTCGTCCAAGCGTTCGCCAATCCGCCTAGCCGGGTGGTAAACGTCATATTATCGAATGGCTACACCTTCACGGTGACGCCGGGGCAGTTGTTCCGGGTGTTACGGGATGACTTGACGATTGCCTGGGAACGAGCGGATCGACTGGCTGGTCAACGGATTCTAGCCACCAACGCTCGCTGTCTGGGCGGCGTAGAAACGCATCCTGAGCCGCAGCGTAACGCGCTGGCCTACATTGTCGGGTTGCTGGTGGCGGAAGGCTATCTTGCCGACCGGGGCCGTTCGCGCCGGGTTGCCATTAACATGGTTGACCGCGAACCTTTGGAATTCGTCTATGAGTTTTGCGCCAGCCGTGGCTTGTCGGTGAGTTGGCGGGAAGTCGCACCGCAGCGCCCGCACCATCAACTCCAGCATTGCGTGCGCTTCACTGGCCTGGATGAAGCCTATGACGCTTGTCAGTCAACTTGCCAGTACAAGCAAGTGCCTCGCTGGGTTTTGGCGGATCGACGCTTATTCGCGCCGTTCCTGGCGGGGTTCACTGATGGCGACGGCTATATCCGGGCTGAGGCGTCGCGCCGGGAAGCGACGTTGGTTTCTACGTCTGAGACTTTGCTAACACAGATTCAGGCGATGCTGGCCGATGGCGGCATTCATACTTGCTTGGTCTACGAAGATTTCAGTACCCGCGATTACGGCGAAGGTTGCCTGCCCCGCTATCAACTGTGGATTACGGGCGATCATGCGGCCCGTTTCGGTGCGCTGGTGCATCCCTATCTCAAACTATCCGAGAAAAAGGCGGGCGCGTTGCGGATGGCAGAATGGGCCGGGCGGACGCTTAATACCTATTCTGAGTGCATTCCAGGGCGACGGATTTTCGAGGAACTCAGCCGTCATCATTTGGGCGGCGGGTGGTACAAAGACATTGATGGCAACAAATTTCGGGCCGGAATCCGCTATCCAAGTGGCGGCAAAATCCGCTATAGCGCCGAATTGCACGAACAGGATTTGTCTTTCCGGCAATTGGAAGAATGGGGCATTCTCACCAAGCTGGAACGGATGGGTTCGGAACTGGTGGCCGACCTGCGCCGGTTGTTAGAAACCTATAACGTGCTTAGCGTCGAGACGGTTGTGGACGCGGAGGCAATGGCGGAGACCTATGATGTACAGATTGCCGATGATAGCCATGAATTTTTGGTGCATGGCTGCGCCGTGCATAACTGCATAGGCAAGTATCATCCACATGGCGATGCGGCTGTTTACGATACAATCGTGCGAATGGCGCAGCCGTTTTCGTTGCGAAATATGCTGATAGATGGACAGGGTAACTTTGGATCTGTTGATGGCGATCCACCAGCGGCGATGCGTTACACTGAAGTCCGCATGGCCCGTATCGCCCACGAGCTACTCGCTGACCTCGACAAAGAAACCGTCGATTTCGTCCCCAACTACGACGAATCGGAAAAAGAGCCGTCGGTGCTGCCGACCCGCGTGCCGAACCTGTTGGTCAACGGCTCGGAAGGTATCGCAGTGGGCATGGCGACCCGCATTCCGCCCCACAATCTGACCGAAGTAGTCAACGCCTGCCTGCTGTTGATCGAGCAGCCGGACGCCACCATCCAGGACTTGATGGCTCTGGTCCCCGGCCCCGATTTCCCCACCGCCGGCATCATCAACGGCGCCAGTGGCATCCGCGAGGCGTACCTCACCGGGCGGGGCCGCATCCACATCCGCGCCAAATGCGAGTTCGAGCAGAACGAGCGCAGTGGCCGCGAAAGCATCGTCGTCACCGAGCTGCCCTATCAGGTCAACAAGGCGAAGCTGATGGAGAAAATCGCCGAGCTGGTCAAGGAGGGCCGGATCGAGGGCATCGCCCACGACGGCTTCCGCGACGAGTCCGACAAGGACGGGATGCGGATGGTCATCGAACTCAAGCGCGGCGAGTCGCCGGAAGTGCTGCTGAACAATCTCTATCAGCAGACCGCCATGCAGACCGTGTTCGGCATCAACATGGTGGCGCTCATCGACGGTCGCCCGCGCTGCCTGAACCTCCAGGAACTGCTCGCTGCCTTCATCGACCATCGCCGCGAGGTCGTGACCCGCCGCACCCTGTACGAACTGCGCAAGGCGCGGGAGCGGGCGCACATCTTGGAGGGTCTCGCCGTCGCGCTGGCGAATATCGACGAGATCATCGAACGCATCAGAACCTCGCCCACCCCCGCTGTCGCCAGGGAAAAGCTGCTGGAGCCCGTGTGGCGGGCCGGCGTGGTGTCGGAACTCTTGGCGCGGGCCGAGGACGCCATCCGCTCCCGCCCGGAAACCCTGGCGCCGGGCTACGGCCTGAACGCGGAAGGCGGCTATCGCCTCTCGCCGGAACAAGCCCAGGCCATTCTCGACCTCCGCCTGCACCGCCTGACCGGCTTGGAGCAGGACAAGATCATTGGCGAGTACAAGGAAATCCTGGGTCGCATCGACGAACTCCTCGCCATTCTCGGCAGCGACGTGCGGCTGATGGAGGTCATCCGGGATGAGCTCGTCGCCGTGCGCGACCAATACGGCGACAAGCGCCGCACCCAGATCATCGAGGACCATCTCGACCTCAGCCGCGCCGACCTCATCGACCAGGAAGATATGGTGGTGACGGTTTCCCACGAGGGCTACGTCAAGTCCCAGCCGCTCTCCGCCTACCGGGCGCAACGGCGCGGCGGACGGGGCAAGGCGGCGGCGACCACCAAGGAAGAGGATTACATCGACAAGCTCATCGTGGCGAACACCCACGACACCATCCTGTGCTTCTCCAGCGTGGGCAAGGTGTACTGGCTGAAGGTCTACGAATTGCCCGTCGCCAGCCGCACCGCCCGTGGCAAGCCCTTCGTGAACCTGCTGCCGCTGGAAGACGGCGAGCGGATCAACGCCATTCTGCCGGTGCGGGAGTTCGACGAGGGCCATTTCGTGTTTATGGTCACGGCCTCCGGCATCGTCAAGAAGGTGGCCCTCAGCGAATTCGAGCGGCCCCGCTCGTCGGGCAAGATCGCCATCGACCTGCGCCAGGACGACCGCTTGGTCAACGTCGCCATCACCGACGGCAAGCAGCATGTCATGCTGTTCAGCGACGCCGGCAAGGCGGTGTGCTTCGAGGAGGACGACGTGCGGGCCATGGGGCGCGGCGCCACGGGCGTGCGCGGCATGACCTTGCAGGATGGTCAAAAGATCATCGCGCTCATCATCGGCACCGAGGGCTCGGTGTTGAACATCACCGAGAACGGCTACGGCAAGCGCACCGCCCTCGACGACTTCCCCGTGCATCGCCGGGGCGGTCAGGGCGTCATCGCCATCCAGACCAGCGAGCGCAACGGCGCCGTGGTGGGGGCCGTGCTGGTGAACGACAACGACGAAATCATGCTCATCACCGATGGCGGCACCCTGGTGCGGACCCGCGTGGAGGAAGTCCGCGAAGTGGGCCGCAACGCCCAGGGCGTCACGGTGATCCGCCTCAATCCGGGCGAGAAGGTGGTCGGCGTGGACCGCATCCCGGTGTTGGAAGGCGAGAGCGAGGCTGAGGCCGACGCGGATGCTGAAATAGACAACGGCGCCGAAGAATCGGGCGAAGCCGGATCAACAGATACCAATGACTTAGGAGATAGTGAGTAATGTCTAGGGTGATTAATTTCAGCGCGGGACCGTCCGCGCTGCCGCAGGCGGTGTTGGAAAAGGCTCAGGCGGAGATGCTGGACTGGGGCGGCACCGGCATGTCGGTGATGGAAATGAGCCATCGCAGCAAAGCCTATGTGGGCATCGCCGAAAAGGCCGAGGCCGATCTGCGCGAGCTGCTGGCGGTGCCTGCCAATTACAAGGTGCTGTTCCTGCAAGGCGGGGCCACCGGGCAATTCGCCGGTATCCCGATGAACCTACTGCGCGGCAAGACCAAGGCCAGCTATGTGAACACCGGCATTTGGTCGGAGAAGGCCATTTCTGAAGCCAAGCTGTACTGTGAGGCGCTCACGGCGGCGAGCGGCAAGGCCAGTGGTTTCACCACCATTCCGCCGCAGTCCGAATGGACCGTCGATCCCGAATCCGCTTACCTGCATTACACCTCCAACGAGACCATCGGCGGCGTGGAATTCCACTACACCCCGGACTCGGGCGACCTGCCGCTGGTCTGC
>NZ_JBTEKS010000337.1:0-4876 GCF_054333355.1 Methylomagnum sp.
CGCCCTTCGACTCCGCTCAGGGAGCGAGCCGGATGACTGAACCCGTCGACGGGTGGGTATGAATGGCGCATCGCACTAATCACCCTACAAAAAAGTACCCGCTTACGGCGGTCTAAAAACCGGACCGGCATTATCCCCCAATCGGCCTATTGGCCTCTAACCTCATGATGGAAATAGCAAAATGACTCAAGACGAACTCAAGCGAAAAGTGGCGGAAGCGTCCTTGGAATACATCAAGGGCTATTCCGTGCTGGGCATCGGCACCGGCTCGACGGTCAACCACCTGATCGACTGCCTGGCCGACATCAAGGGCCAGATCGACGCCACCGTGTCCAGTTCCGTGAACAGCACCGAGCGCCTGAAGAAGCTGGGCATCCCGGTGCTGGACCTGAACGAGGTCGGCACCCTGGACATCTACCTGGATGGCGCCGATGAGATCAGCCCGCACAAGCATCTTATCAAGGGCGGCGGCGCGGCCCTGACCCGCGAGAAGATCATCGCGGCGGCCAGCCGGAAGTTCATCTGCATCGCCGACGACAGCAAGTGCGTGGACGTGCTGGGCAAGTTCCCGCTGCCGGTGGAGGTCATCCCCATGGCCCGCAGCTACGTGGCCCGCGAACTGGTGAAGCTGGGCGGTCAGCCGGTCTGGCGCGAGGGCTGCGTCACCGACAACGGCGGCCACATCCTCGACGTGCATAACCTCAACATCCTCAACCCCATTGAGATGGAGAAGGAGATCAACAACCTCGTTGGCGTCATCACCTGCGGCATCTTCGCCATGCGTCCGGCGGATTCGATCCTGCTGGGGACGGCGGACGGGGTGAAGTACATCCCTTAACGCCCGCTTATTCCCTCGCGCCCCTCTTTTCTTAAAGCGGGGCGGCGAGTGGAAATTAATACTGGGCTTCCTGAACAACCACGAGACTCCATCATGTCCGTTCCCGCCCAAAAAATCGCCACTTACGAAGACCTGCGCCAAGTACCGGATCATCTGATCGCGGAAATCATCCACGGCCAACTCATCACTATGCCGAGACCGTCCCCCAAACATGCGCGGGCGGCGTCGATCATGGGGGGCAAGCTGGTTCCGCCCTATGACGAAGGCAGCGGCGGTCCCGGCGGTTGGTGGATTCTGTTCGAGCCTGAATTGCACTTGGGACCGGGTCCGGAAATTATGGTGCCCGACTTGGCTGGTTGGCGGCGTGAGCGTTTGCCGACACTGCCCGAGACCGCTTATTTCGAGCAGGCACCAGACTGGGTTTTAGAGGTTTTGTCGCCGTCCACCGCCCGGAAAGACCGGGCCGTCAAGCTGCCCGTCTATGGGGAGTTCGGGGTGGGGCATGTTTGGCTGGTCGATCCCGATGTTCGGACGCTGGAGGTCTTTTCTTTGCGCGAAGGATTCTGGCGGTTGGAGCATGTTTACCAGGAGGCGGACGAGGTCTCGGCACCTCCATTTGAGGCCATGCGTTTCAGTTTGGCGGGATTGTGGCCGTAGGCAACATGACCAGCCCTTCGCCCATGCGCGCCATCCTCATCCACGGCATGGGCCGCACCCCGCTGGCGATGCTCATCCTGGCCGCAAGGCTCCGGGCGGCGGGATTCCGGCCCGTGCTGTTCGGCTATTCGGTGACGCTCGAAACCTGGGAAGGGTGTCTGGCGAGGCTGGAAAAATTCATCGGGCGGCACGCGGCGGGGGGCGGCTTCATTATCGTGGGGCACTCGCTCGGTTCCGTGTTGACCCGCGCTGTTCTGCCCAAGCTCACCCATCCGCCGGTGGCTTGTTTTTTCCTGGCCCCGCCGACCTTGGCTTGCGCCGCCGCCCGGCGACTCGCGCCCCGTGGCGTCTACCGGCGGCTCGCCGGGGAGATGGGCCAGCTTCTCGCCAACGAATCCTTCATGGCCGGGTTGCCGGCGCCCGGCGTGCCGACCAAGGTTTACGCGGGCACGGGCGGGCCGGTGGGGCGTTATTCACCGTTCGGGGACGAACCCAACGACGGCGTGCTGGCGGTGAGCGAAACCCGCCTGGATGGTGCCCCCATGGCGCAGGTGCCGGCCATTCATACCTTCATCATGAATAGTCGGGCGGTTGCCGCCGACATCGTGGCGACCGTCCAAGCGCTGGCCGGGCAGGCGTCATGACCCGGAGCGTCGCTCAAAGTTACCGGCGTTTTGTTTCTGGCACGGCAACTTCACGGTAAACACCGAACCCTTCCCGATCCCCGCGCTCTGAGCCGCCACCCGTCCGCCGTGCAGTTCCACCAGCCGCCGCGCCAAGGTCAAGCCCACCCCTAATCCGCCCTGACTGCGGGCCAAGGTCTCGTCGGCCTGCCGGAACGGTTCAAACACATGGGGCAGCAGCTCGGCGGAAATCCCCGATCCATTGTCCCGCACCCGGATGACCGCCTCCCCGCCGTCCACGGCGGTGTCCACCTCGATCCGCCCGCCCTCCGGCGTGTACTTCGCGGCGTTGTTCAGCAGGTTGCTCACCACTTGAATCAGCCGCGCCCGGTCGCCGTCGATCCGCGCCGATTCCGGCACCGGATGCACCACCAGCCGGTGTTGGCGGGAAAGAATCAGCGGCTGGCTGATCTCCACCGCCTGCTCGACGATGGCCCGCAGTTCCAGGCTTTCCCGCCGCAGCCTGATCTTGCCACGGGTGATGCGGGACACATCCAGCAGGTCGTCCACCAGCCGGGTCAACTGCGCCACCTGCCGCTCCATCACTTCCCGCGCCCATTGCGGCTTCGGGTCCTGTGGCAGGGTGCGCCGCAGTACCTCAATGGCGTTGCGGATCGGCGCCAGGGGGTTGCGCAACTCGTGGGCCAGCATGGCGAGGAATTCATCCTTGCGGCGGTTGGCTTCCTGCAAGGCTTGCTCGGCGATCTTCTGCGCCGTGATGTCCTCGGCGATCCCCAGGATGGACTCGATGGCGCCGGTCTCGCCGGACTCGGCCACCAGCCGGCAACGCAAATAACGCCCGCTTCCATCAAATTCAAACGTCGCCTCCTCTCCGCTCGCCATCACCTTGCGGCACAGGGCCTCGAACCGGCAGCGGTCGGCGGGATCGAAGCCCGCCTCGCGGGGCGTCTTGCCCAGCAGCACCTCCGGCGCGATGCCCGTATACCGCGCCACCGCCGGACTCACGTACAAATGGCGCAGTTCCCGGTCCAGCCGGAACACCACGTCGGGCAGATGCTCCACCAGGCTCTTGAAGGCCCGGCGGCTGTCGTGGAGTTCCCGCTCCATGGCGCAGCGCTCGCTCACCTCGTGGAAGGTGACGACCCCGGCGATGATCCGCCCGCCGTGGTCGCGGATCGGCGCGGAGCTGACTTCCAGGGCACCGCAGGTGTTGTCGCCGCGCAGAAAATACATGACCTCCCCTTCCACCGTCTCCCCGCCCCTCAGCGAGCGGGTCAGCGGCCATTCCAGCGGCAGATAGGGGCGCCCGTCGGTGTGAAAGCCCTGGTAGACCTGGTAATCGGCGATATTGTCGGCGGGCCGGAAAGGATGGCGCCAGATGCGCTCCACCTGAGCATTGCCCAGCAGCAAGCGGCCCGCCGCGTCGGCGATGATGACGCCGGAAGGCATTTGCGTCAGCACCGTGCTGAGCAGGGATTCATTCTTGCGGATGGCCTCTTCCAGCGCCTCCTTGCGCCGCCCCAGCCGGAATCCGGCGCTAGTCAGCCCGAAGGCGAGTAAGCCGGACAGGGCGGCGGTGCCCAGCATGGCGCCCGGACTGAGCGCCGGGTCCATGTGCTGGCGCAGATGCAAGCTGTTTTGGGCTTCCGCCTCGGCGATGCGGTGGCGCACGACCCGCATGGTTTCCTTGCGCCCGTTGGCCAGCACCACGGCCTCGGCGGCCTCGAAGCCCTGATCGCGGCGGGCCTCAATGGCCTTTTCCAATTCGCTGAGCCGGGTGGCGATGAGTGGCTCGATGGCGCGCAGCCGTTCCCCCTGCGCGGGGTGGGCGGCAACCCGGCTACTCAGGCGGGCCAGCAACTTGGGTAGCTGCCTGCGGGCATCAAGATAAGGCTCGAGATAATCGGGCCGACCCGTGATGAGATAGCCGCGCTCCCCGGTTTCCGCGTCCTTGAGGGTGGACAGCACGTCCTCCAGCATGATGGACACTTCGCTGGCGTATTCGACCGCCCGGCGAATCTCGATTTGGCGTTGGCGATGAAGGTTGATGACCCAGAGGGTGAGGATCAGGACGGCGGACAGCAAGCCAAGACCAAACCTGGCCCCTATCAAGCGGAACCACTCCATAGGCAGCTTTCCTCCGGCAGAGGGATGGATGAAATGGACGGGCGAGACGATTGATCGTCGCGGGCCTTCCTTGCCGCCAGCCCTGTTGGCTCATGCGTCGATAGGACAGGGCGGGTGTCGGGCAAGTTCCGGGCAAGCCCCGGTCCGTGGGATGGGTTCCGCCAGGGCGTTTTCAACATGAGTGTACGGCAGCGAGAAAGGCCGACCCGGTTTTCAAAACCGAGCCGGCCTACGTGAACGCCATAAACCCAAAATGAAAATGCTTTGAATTCAACCTTGCCCGATGGCCTTCAAGACGGTATCTATAAAGCCACAAAGTCACGAAGCATTAACCCTATTCCCATGAAGCAATACCACGACCTCATCCACCGCGTTCTCGAAGAAGGCGACGAGCGGGACGACCGCACCGGCGTCGGCACGCTGGCGGTGTTCGGCCATCAGATGCGGTTCAACTTGGCGGATGGATTTCCCCTGGTGACGACCAAGCAGCTCCACCTGCGCTCCATCATCCACGAGTTGCTGTGGTTCCTGCGGGGCGACACGAATATCGCTTATCTCAAGGCCAACGGGGTGTCCATCTGGGATGAATGGGCCGATGCGAACGGCGACC
>NZ_JBTEKS010000338.1:0-4876 GCF_054333355.1 Methylomagnum sp.
CGTGTCCATGGGCGAGCGCGCCACCCAACTGGATGAAACCCGCCAGACGCACCTTCGGGAGGGACTGATCGAGGCCATCCGCGCTTTGGGGGGCGTGTCCCTGGAAGACGCCCAGGCCCGCGTGCGCGAGATGGAAGCACAGAATTTCCCGACGGAGGAGGTTTACGGGTATCTACAAGCCAAGGCGGGCGGGCGGCGGCTGGTGGACAAATCCCCTTCCTATGGGATGGACGCCCGGATTCTGGCGCGGGCCGAAACCGTCTGTCCCGGTGCGTTCTACATCCATCTGGTCCACCACCCGCTGGCGGTGATGGAGTCCTTCGTGCGGAACCGCTTCGACAAGATGCTGGGCCTCAAGGCCGACGACCCTTGGATGCTGGCCGAGGCGGTGTGGCGCACTTGCAATGGCAATATCGCCGCGTTCCTGGAAAACCTCCCCGCCGAGCGGCGCATTTTGATCCGCTACGAAGATTTGGTGGCCGACCCGGCGGCTTGCCTGCGGGGCTTGTGTGAACGGCTGGGCCTCGCCTTTGAGGACGCGACGCTCCACCCCTACCAAGGGGAGCGCATGACCCGCGGCCTGCACGAGGTTTCCTTAGGGATCGGCGACCCGAATTTCTTGCGTCGTGAGCGCATCGAGGCGGGTCTGGCGGATGCCTGGGAGAAGCATCGGGACCGCGCCGCCCGCTTGGGTGAGGATACTTTGGCGCTAGCCCGGCGCTTGGGCTATGGATTCGGGGATGCGGCGGGCGATGTCGTCGAGACTTCGGCCTATGGCTTGGCACCGGCTCAACAAGCGTTTTTCCGGCACCACGGCGCCGACCCGGTCTGCCACATCGTGCAGCGCCTCCGCTTCTCCGGGGCGGAGCGGCCCGACGCGGCGGCACTCGGGGACGCGCTGCGGACCCTGGCCCGCCGCCATCCGGTGTTGTCCCACCGCTTTATCCGCGAGGGTGGCGACTACCGGCAGGCACCGCAACCCGATCTCGCCATCGACGTGTTGGAAGAAGATGTTTCGGGGCTGGAAGAATCGGCGCGGCGGCACCGCGCCCAAGCCGTTGAACAGGCTTTGCACGACCGCATCCGCATCGACCGCGCTCCGTTGTTCGCCTGCGCCCTGCTGCGACAAGGCGATCATGACGAATTGATTTGGGTGGGCCATCACCTGATTGTCGATGGCGTCTCGCTGGCCTTGCTGGTCCGGGACTGGTTCGACCGGCCCGGACAGCCGCCGCTCGAACCGCCGCCCGCCCTGCGTTTCCGCGATTACGTGGGGGCCATGGCAACGCTGGCGAAAAGCGCCGAACTGGCCGCGCAACAGGCGTTCTGGCTGCCCCATTGCGCGGACCCGCCGACCGGCTTTCCCGTGGATTGGGCGCGGGGGCCGAACGATTACGCTTCCGAGCGAACCGTGACGGGCACGCTTCCCTTGCCGCCCGCCGCCACCCCCGCCGAGTTGGGTTCGCATTTGGCGGTGGCCCTGTACGCCGGTCTCGCCGACTGGTGGGGCGTGGCGGAACCCATTTTGGCGCACCGGCTGCATCGGCGCAGTTTGGGCGAGGCTGGTGTTTATCCCGACGTGGTGGGTTGGTTCGCCGGGGATGCGCCGTTGCGGCTGGCGTCGGGCGGTTCCCTCGCGGAGCGCCGCACCCGCTTCCGGGAGGCGCTGGCCGCGCTGCCCCTGGGCGGCGTGGGTTATGAATTGCTGGCCTTGCAAGGCGCGTTGCCGTTCGCCTATCAGGTGGCCCCGGTGCGGTTCAACTTCCAGCCGCGCCGCCTGTTCGCGGGTCTTAGCGGAATTGACCACGAGGTTTATCTCCACCACGCCCCGAGCCTAGATCGCCAGTACCTCATCGACCTCATCGTCCGGGAGCAGGACGGCCAACTCAAGGTCATCGCCCGCTATTCCGACAATGTCCACGGCGAGGCCAGCATCCGCCGCCTGCTGGAAGCCTGGGCGCGGGCGATAGCGGCACCGGAACAACCCAATCTCCACAGCGAGGTGGCCTGACCATGTTGAAATCTTTGATTTGGGTTTGGCGCTTGCCTCTCGCGCTGGCTTCCTTCGGTTTTTACCGCATGGTGCGTTTTTTGTTCCGCAAGGCGGCGGCAAGCGATGCCAAAAAGAAGCTCAAAAATGGGGCCGGACACGAATGGAAGGGCATGTCCCAGTTGTTGGAAATGCCGGGCTTTCTGCCGTTCCTGATGGTGACGGGGCCGCGCTGGAACTGCCACGCCGTGATGGGGGGCTTGGGTCCGTTCGAGGCGCGGGCCGGCCTTGAAATCGACATCGCGGCGGCGCGGGCGTCGGCCCGGCACTGGACCTTGGTGATTTACGAGGGGGAGAACAACGCGATCCTCACCGCCGTGGGCGCGGGCTCGGTGCCGGAAGACGCCGACACATTCCGGGTTCCGTTGCGGCCGGGATTGTACCGCATCGTCCTCAGATATTACGGGTGCGGGGAACGGGTCTGGTTCCCGGCGGTGACGGTGGATGACGCATTAGACATTCCCGCCTTCGATGCCAGCGCCGAGGGCGGGAAGTATCAGGCATACCTGGACAGCGTGCGGGGCAAGCACGGGGCTTTTTACGGCGCCCTGCACTATTACATCCATCCCTTGCTGACTTGGCGGGACCGGCTGCCGGAGGGTTTCGTGCGAGGAGAATTCCTGCCCGTCGGCAATCCCGAGACGGCTTTCCTGTTCGGGCCATTGGAGCCGGGCGAACGGCTGCGGGTGGATTTGAACGGGGAAGCCGCCGCCGTGTATGTTGTCATCTACAATGCCAGCAGTTTCCCGCTGTTCTGGCAGGCGCTCAGCGCGGAGGGTTACACCAGTCCGGCCATGGCGGGCCGGGGGTTTTACCTTATCCGCATAATCCGGGATGGCAGGCAGGCCCAACCAACGGATGCGGCGCGTGTCACCCGCCTCACGGCGTGAATGAGGTTATTAGAGCGCCGCTCGCTCGGCTTCGATACGCGATTCGTAGGGTACGCCGTGCGTACCCTACCGCTTTAATGCGCCTTCACCCGTCAGGGCAATCGCGCCATCCCCCTCTCGCCTTTGGGAGAGGGAAAAGCAGTCGCCTCCGACATAGCGCGATTGCCCTGATTCACCCGTCCAATGAAAATACAAATTGCAATTAAACAAGAGGCACAAACATCCATGACCAGCAAAGAAGACATTTTCCGGGTGGTGAAGGGCGTCATCGCCGAAATGCTGCCTGACCTCGATCCGGTAGAGATCGAGGCGGCCCGGAGCCTCTCGGAACTGGGCGCCAATTCCGTGGACCGCACCGAGGTGGCCGTACTCTCCATGGAAAAGCTCGACATCAGCGTCCCCCTGGTGGAGCTAGCCAAGGTTAAGAACCTGGAACAGTTGGTGGAGTTCCTGCACGGCAAGCTGAACCCCTGATGGCGCACAAGGTGGTCATCACCGGGATGGGCATCGTGAGCGCCATCGGGCACACGCTCGTGGAATTCACGGACGCCCTGCGCTCGGGCCGTAGCGGCATCGGCGTGCGGGGCGAGGCTGGTCCCACCGGGCCGGTGTTGATGGCGGAGGTTCGGGATTTCTCCCTGCGGGACGCGCTGGACGCGACCTTGCCCGACGAGGCGGCGGCGTTGCGGGCAAAAACGTTCAGCACCCTGCGCCGTTCGCCGTGGGCCACCCAGGCGGCGGCGGTCGCGGCTGGTCAGGCTTGGTGCCAAGCGGGTTTGATGAGCGCGGCAATCCCCGCCGAGGCCATCGGCCTGGTGGCGGCGGGGCATAACCTGGGCCAGAACCACCAGCACGCCGCCGCCCTGAAACACGCCGTCAGCCCCGCTCACGTCAACCCGTCCTATGCGCTGCATTTCATGGACTCGGACGTGCTGGGCTGCATCAGCGAGGCGCTGGGCATCCGGGGCGAAGGCTGCACGGCGGGCGGGGCGTCGGCCAGCGGCAATGTCGGCCTGATCCAGGGCTTCCGGCTGGTTAGGTTCGGCCTGGCGGACTGCTGCTTGGTGGTGGGCGTGCCGGCGGACCTGTCGCCGGTGGAGTTGCAAGGCTTCATGAATCTCGGCGCGATGCGGTCCGGGCCGGTGCCCGAAGCGGGTCCGGCGACGGCTTGCCGACCCTTCGACATGGGCCGCGACGGCTTCATCCCCGGCCAAGCCGCCGCCTGTCTGGTGCTGGAAAGCGAGGCGTCGGCACTGGGGCGCGGCGCGGCCATCCTCGCCGAACTGGCCGGGGCCGCCATCGCCCTCGACGCCAACCGCCTGTCCAACCCCTCTGCCGCAGGGGAATCCCGGAGCATGGCGAAGGCCCTGGCGGACGCGGGACTAGAACCCGGCGAGATTGACTACCTGAACAGCCACGGCACCGCCTCCCCCCTGGGCGACGAGACCGAGTTGCAGGCCATCGGCGAGACCTTTCAGGTCCATCTGGACAGGCTCTGGATCAACGCCACCAAGGCACTGACCGGCCATTGCCTGTGGTCGGCGGGGCTGGTCGAAGCGGTCGCCACCGTGCAGCAGCTCCGGCATAGCTTCGTGCATTCCAATCCCAATTTGGCCGAACCCATGGCGGCGGGCTTCCGCTTCGCGGGACGGCGGGCCGAGGCGGCGGAACTCCGCGCCGCTTTGAGCAATTCCTTCGGCTTCGGCGGGATCAACAGCAGCATCGTTATCCGCAGGACGGCCTAAATAAGCCGGCGCCTTCCAATTTCCCCTTACCCTCACTGCCCTTGACCTAACGGATCCTCGGATAGAGGCCGACTCGGTTTTGAGAACCGAGTCGGCCTTTGCCGCCGTCTCATATTCATTTTGAAATGCGTTAAGTTGGCGGATTCCCCGCTCGTACCGGCTTCGTTGGCTGAGCGGAGTCGAAGCCAACG
>NZ_JBTEKS010000339.1:0-4866 GCF_054333355.1 Methylomagnum sp.
GACTCCCGCAAGCCGCCCCGGCCTGCGCCCGCTACGAACCCGCCGCCAAGTTGGATTGCCAGACGTGCGGCGCCTGCTGCCGGGAGGCTTATGATTCGGTGGAAATCTCGGCCCGCGAGCCGGTGAACAAGCGCCATCCCGAGTTGGTCTTGAGCTTCGACACTCACCGCAAGCTGCGCCGCGACGGCAACCGTTGCGCGGCCCTGTCCGGTGGCCGCACGCCGCACGAAGCCTATGCCTGCACGATTTACGAGGACCGGCCCCGCACTTGCCGGGAGTTCACCTTGGGGAGTGAAAATTGTTTGGATGCGCGGCGGCGGGTGGGGTTATCGTTGTGAGGGTGGGTGGCCAATGGCGACGGGATTTTCCCTTGCGCTTAAAGCGGCGACCGATTATCAGGAGCGAAACGTGACGGCTTCCATTTTTCTGACCCGCGTGATTTTGCGCAATTACAAAAGCATCGCCGCTTGTGATGTGCGCTTGGGACCGCTCACCTACATGGTGGGCGCTAACGGTTCCGGGAAAAGCAATTTCCTTGATGCCTTGCATTTCGTGCGGGACGCTTTGGCGGGTTCGCTCGATAACGCATTGAATGAGCGCGGCGGTGATATACGGCACAAAGCTAATAACGACCCTGACGAGTTTGGTCTGCGTTTAGAGTTTAAGTTAAGTACCGGGCAAATAGGCCATTACGCATTTAGCATAGGCGGAATGGGGGTAGTGCGAACCGAAGAATGCGTGCTGCAAAACCAGAATGACAAACATTTTTTCAACCTTGAAAAAGGCATATTGAAGGCAACCAGCGAGCCGATATTTCCAGCGGTCACGCCAGACCGTCTGGCATTGGTGGGGGTATCAGGACTGACGGCCTTTCGCCCGGTTTATGACGCACTTTCCGCCATGTGCTTCTACAACTTCAATCCACATCTGATACGGGAATTGCAAAGACCTCAGGATGGCCGTTTTTTGAAGCCATTCGGAGAAAACATTGCCAGCGTCTGGAGGGTATTGCGGAATACCAAGCCGGACGCGCTAAAAACCATACAGGAGTATTTGCATAATGTGGCTTCGATGGTTGATAGCGTGGGAAGCGTTCCAGTGGGGCCGATGGAGTCGATGGTTTTTGCGCAAAAGCTAGATGGTCAGCCGTATCCCTGGAGGTTTAGCGCTATAGATATGTCCGATGGCACCCTGCGGGCGCTAGGCATATTGACGGCTTTGTTCCAAGGTAATCAGGATTATTCACCCTCGTTGATTGGTATCGAAGAGCCGGAAACCGCCCTGCATCCAGCGGCATCGGCGGCCTTGCGTGGCGCTTTGCAGCGGGCTTCGGAACAAACCCAGGTCATCGTCACCAGCCACAGCCCGGACTTGCTGGACGATCCAGACTTGCCCGCCGCATCCTTGCTGGCGGTGGTCGCCGAAGCTGGGGAAACCAAAATCGCGCCCGTGGATGAAGCTTCCCGCGACGCCCTGCGCGACCATTTGTTTTCAGCGGGGGAATTGCTGCGGCTCAATCAGTTGGCACCGGATCGAAAAATCTTGGACGAACTGAAAACCCGCCAGCCGGACCTGTTCGGGGAAAGCGTCCCATGACGTCCGTGGTGGCGATTGTCGAGGGCGATGGCGAAGTGCGGGCGTTCCCCGTGTTGTTGCGCCGTCTAGCCGCTTGGTTGTCACCGGATTTGTGGGTCGAAATACCGCCGCCGATCCGCGTGCGTCGTGACCGTTTTCTGAACCGTGACGAGGAGTTCCGGCGCATGTTGAAGTTGGCCGCCGGGAAATGCGGCGACTCGGGCTGGATTTTGGTTTTGTTGGACGCGGACGACGACTGTCCCGCCGAATTGGGCGCGGCTATATTGGACCGGGCACGGCGGGTGGTGCCGCATCGCCGGGTTTCCGTGGTGTTGGCGAATCGTGAATATGAAGCGTGGTTCATCGCCGCCGCCGCGTCGCTGGATGGCAAGCGCGGGTTTGTGCTTCCGGCTAATGTGCCGGTCGAGGCCGAGCGCAACCGGGATGCGAAAGGCTGGCTCAAACAGCACAAGACGGATCGTTGCTATGATGAAACCACCGACCAACCCGCTTTTTCCCAGATCATGAGCCTTGAACAGGCCCATGGAAACAGCCGGTCCTTTCGCAAGCTGTGCCAGGAATGGCAAAGACAGTGCGATTTCGTATGAAAATCCACAGCCTGCTTGTCCCGGCCTTTCTGCTTGGCTTGATGTCCGCCCGCCTAGCCCACGCCGCCGACCCCAGCCTATCCCTGCCGGAGCCAGACCGGCGCATGATCGACCGGAGCCTCGGCAAGGGCGTGGTCGGTCAGGCCGTTCCCGCGCCAGTGATCGACAGCCCGGCCAAATATTTCAGATTGGCGCCCAGCGTCGGCACCTTCCAAATCGTCCACGGACCCGGCACCGGCCACCGGGAATCCTTCCGCCTAGCCGCCCGGCCCTATCAACACGGCAAGCACGGCGGCTGGACTTATCAAACCGGCGAGCAGGAAATAGGCTTTCTTGAGGTCCAGCCCGACGGCGGTTTCGTCCTGACTGGCGTGGAGGAAATCCCGGACCAGGCCATCACCCGCTACGAACCCGCCGAACCCATGCTGCTGAAAGGCATCGCCCCCGGCGAGGAGCGGCGGTCGCGCATGTCGGTGCGGGTCTACGACGCCGATGACCCGGACGAAGTGAAACACGAGGGCGTGTTATCGGTGCATCACCGCTATCTCGGCGCCTACCGGCTCACCGTTCCAGCGGGCACCTATGACGCCGTGGCGATGAAATCGACCTTCAGCGGCCATGTCGGCCCGGCGGAATTGGAGGACACCCAGTACCGCTTCTTCTCCCGCGAGGCCGGGCTGGTGGCGGCCATCGAATACCGGCACGTTTCGGCCTTCCTGCTGTACAACGCGGACACCAAGGTCGGGAAGGTGCTGGTGGAGCCAATACACTGACCCGGCCTTCGGGCGGTGTAAACTTCATCGTCTCCGTCCCTATCGAAATGGCTCCCCATGACCCTGCAAGAATTACTCGCTGGACTCGACGCCCATCCCCTCCCGGTTCTGACTTATTTCACCGCGCTGCCCGGCTTGGTCTGGCTGGGCGGACGGCTGCACGGACAGGGCGCCCCCGTCTACGACTCCCCCGTGCGTTGGCTCTATTCCGTCGTGCTGTATGGCGTCTGCCTGCCGGGCATCATCGCCGCCGTGGCCTTCGCGGATACCCTGGCCCATGGCCGCTTGATGCAGGCGGGCGTGCTGTCGCAATTGCTGCCGCTGATTTCCATGCTCGTCACCCTCGGACTCATCCGCCATCAGGCCAATCCCGAACACATCCCCGGCTTCCGCCGCATGACCGGCTTCATGCTGCTGCTGGTGTTCACTTCGCTGGGGATTTTCCTGCTGATGCGGACCCGTGTGTGGATTTTCTTCGGCGGCGGCATCGGAACCCTGTTCATCGCCATGGGCGTGCTGTTCCTGCTGCTGAAATGGGCGTTCGACCGGGCGTTTGGGGCCGGGCGGTGAGCGCTGGCTCACTCAGGAGGGGGGCGGTGGTGGGAGTGGGCTTCACCACGATTGGGCTTGATTGTCGCGGGCTGAAGCCCGCTCCCACGAGCTTATTTCCCGGCCTCGACCAGATTCAACACGCGGATATATTCCCCCGGCGCTTCCCGGCTGGAGCCCACCACCAAGCGCCGCTGGCCTGCCGCCGTCTCCTCCACTATCCCGGCGATTTCTATCCTTTCCCCGGCCTCCGCCTGACCCGCGTAGGTGTGGGTGAAGCTCAGCGCTTCCGTGATGTCCGGGTGATCCAGCCGGTACGCCGCCGGGTGGTCGTAGGCGTGGCGGGCGTCGTCCACCACGGCGCGTAACGTGGTCCGGCCCAGCTTCCGCACGGGTTCCACATCGTGCGGCGCGTCTTCGCCGGTTAGGGTGATGTCGAACTTGGTGCCGTCGATCAAGCCCTTGTTGAACTTGCGCCGCTCGTGCCACAGGTATTCTTCGAAGCTCAAGGCGCAGCCGCGCCGGTCGTAAGCCTCGCGCCAGGCGGCTTCATCCAGATTTGCCAGTTCGCCCGCTTCAATGAGTGCGTGAACCAGGCGCCGTGCCTGGAAAAACGCTTCCCGCCCGTAAATCACGAAATCCAGGTCCGACGCCGCCGTCTGCGCCCCGAGCAGCAACGAGCCGGTCAGCCCCAGCCGCGCCAAATCCAATCCGTGATCCGCCATGAGCCGCAGCCAGCGGGCGGCCTTGGCTTCGATGGCGTCGCGGGCCGATGTCGCCAGCAATTCCCGCACCCGCTCCCGTGGCTGGTAATGGCGGCGGATGCGCTCTGTCGGCACGCCGTGTAGGCTGGCTTCCAGGCGCTTCGAGGTGAACAAGTAAGCGGGCGCGTGGGCCGCGAGGCTGGCTTGGGCCGCTGCCGTGCCGAGTTTCCTCAAGCGGCCATCCCGCCGGACATAGCGCAGGAAGCACAGCACCCGCCCGTCCTCCGGGCAGGTGTCCACCACGGCGAAAATGAAGCCTTCGGATGTTTCGATGAAGTCGCGAGGCAGATAAATCGGGCGCATGGGTGGCTATTATCCGGCTGGGTCGGTTTGATGTTTGGGCGTTGGCCCGGCCAATTTTGTAGCGGAACCGGGCCGGAAGCTAGCTGCCGGAGCGGGTGGTTCATCGGCTACAATCCTGCGGCGGCGGTTGGCGCCGCGCCTTTTGTTGTGACGAGACGCCCCATGTCGAAAGCCTTTTGGCAAACCAAATCCCTGGCCGAATTGGCCGACCACGAGTGGGAGAGCCTCTGCGATGGCTGCGGGCGTTGCTGCCTCCACAAGCTGGAGGACGAGGACACGGGCGAACTCTTGTTC
>NZ_JBTEKS010000340.1:0-4835 GCF_054333355.1 Methylomagnum sp.
CCCCCCCACCAGTTTTGTTGGTTGTGGGGGGAAAAACCCCACTCCCACAAGACAATAATCATCACGCTTCCGCCGCCCGGCCCTTCTGCGGGAACAAGCCACGCGGGCGCTTCTGAATGAAGATGATGATGAACACCAGCACCAGGATTTTCGCCAAGACAGCCCCGGAATAGGGTTCGAGGAACTTGTTGGCAATCCCTAACGTGAAGCCCGCCACCAGCGTGCCCCACAGGTTGCCGACGCCGCCGAACACCACCACCATGAACGAATCCACGATGTAGGACTGACCCAGGTTCGGCCCGACGTTGGTCAACTGGCTCAGGGCCACGCCCGCCACGCCGGCGATGCCGGAACCCAGGCCGAAGGTCATGGCGTCCACCCACTCGGTGGGAATGCCCATGGCCTTCGCCATCGAGCGGTTCTGCGCCACGGCGCGGACTTCCAGGCCCAGCCGGGTGCGCTTGAGGATTTGCAGCAGCAGGGCGAACACGATCAGGCAGAACAGCAGGATGTAGAAGCGGTTCAGGGTGAGGGACAGCGCGTCGTTGATCTGCACCGAGCCGCTCATCCATTCGGGCGTCGCCACGCTGCGGTTCAGCGGCGAGAAGATCGAGCGCACCGTTTGTTGCAGGAACAGGCTCACGCCGAAGGTCGCCAGCAGGGTTTCCAGCGGGCGCCCGTACAGGAAGCGGATGATGCCCCGCTCGATGGCGATGCCCACCAGGGCGGAAATCAGGAACGCCGCCGGGATGGCCACGAAGATCGACAGCCCCAAATGATTGGGCATGAGTTGCTGGACCACGTAGGTGGTATAGGCGCCGATCATCATCAGTTCGCCGTGGGCCATGTTGATGATGCCCATCACGCCGAAGGTGATGGCGAGGCCAATAGCGGCGAGAACCAGCACCGCGCCGAGGCTCAGGCCGAAGAACACGGTTTCGACGGCGCCGTAAAGCTGGAGCCGGGCTTGAATCTTGGTGAGCGCCACTTCGGCGGTGTGCCGCACGTCGGAATCCGCTTCGGTGTAGTTGCCCTCGTCGTCTTTTTCCAGCAGGGCGTTGAGGTGGTTGACCACATCGGAGCCGGATTGGGATTGCAAGGACTCGATGGCCTTGATGCGGACGGCCTTGTCCGAACTGGCGAGGTCCGCCAGCGACATCGCCAAGCGGATGGCGTCGGCGACCTTCGTATCCGCTTCTTTACCCAGCCGGGCACGGAGCAGCGCCACGTTCTTCTCGTCCGGCGATTGGCTCATGGCCTGCACCGCTTTGAGGCGCAGCGCCGGGTCCGCCGCGCTGAGTTCGAGCCGGCCTATGGCTTCCCGCAGATTGGTCCGCAGGGCGTTGTTGAGGGTGATTTTCTTCACATCGAAGCGGCCCGCCGTGCCGAGCTTCTCGCCGGTGGCGGCGTCGGCGATGGCGTAGCCATCATCGGCGGTTTCGCCCGTGACCACCCGGCCATCGGCTTTTTGGTAGAACAGCTTGCCGTCGAGCAGGGCTTGCAGCGCCTTCGGGGTGCGCGGGTCGTCGATGGCGGCGAACTGGTCGATGATTTCGCCGAGTTGATCCATCGGCGCGTCCTTGAGGCGGACCAAGGCTTCGGCGACCGGATCGCCCGCCGCTCGTAGCGCGGTTGGATGACCGATGATCAGGATGACCACGGCCAACAGGGCCAGGAGCCAGCTTCGCGGGTTGATTGGGATTGGGTTCATAACAACAACCATTTATTGCTCGTTCCCACGCGCCGCGTGGGAATGCAGTTAAGGCGCGCCGCGCCGCGAAATCCTTTGCTCGTGTACCGATCCCCAAGACCTTGCTCGGGAATTGGCAAAAATCAATTAGGCTCGTGATCCGGGACGCAGCGCGTCCCGAATGCATTCCCACGCAGCGCGTGGGAACGAGCGGGATTCTCAAAAATAGGGGCGCTCACGCGCCCCGTTCAAATGTTCCCGTGCAACGAACAGGGAACCCATGGGAGCGAAAAATCAGTACTTCTGACCGGAGCACTTCTTGGTCTTGCTGTTGTAGTTGCCGCAGTTGATGGGCGCGGTCCAGTCGGCCACGATGGGCTTGGATTCCGGCAGGAAGTCGGACCAGGCGTCGCCATCGACCAAGCCCTTGGTCTGCCAGACCACCTGGAACTGGCCGTCGTCCTGGATTTCGCCGATGAACACCGGCTTGCTGATGTGATGGTTGGCGAGCATCTTCGAGGTGCCGCCGGTCAGGTTCGGGTATTCCACGCCGATGATGGCTTTCGCCACAGCGTCGGTGTCGGTGGACTTGGCCTTCTCCACCGCCTTCACCCACATGTTGAAGCCGATGTAGTGGGCTTCCATGGGGTCGTTGGTCACGCGCTTCGGATTCTTGATGAAGGCTTTCCACTCTTTGATGAAGGCCGCGTTTTCCGGGGTGTCGATGCTCTCGAAGTAGTTCCAGGCGGCGAGATGGCCAACCAGCGGCTTGGTGTCGATGCCGGACAGTTCTTCCTCACCCACCGAGAAGGCCACGACCGGGATGGTTTCCGCCGAGATGCCCTGGTTGCCGAGTTCCTTGTAGAACGGCACGTTGGCGTCGCCGTTGATCGTGGAAACCACCGCCGTCTTCTTGCCGGTCGAGCCGAATTTCTTGATGTTCGACACGATGCTCTGCCAGTCGGAATGGCCGAACGGCGTGTAATTAATCATGATGTCGGCGGGCTTGACGCCCTTGGCTTTCAAATACGCTTCCAGAATCTTGTTGGTGGTACGGGGATATACATAGTCCGTGCCAGCCAGTACCCAGCGCTTCACCTTCAAGTCTTTCATCAGGTAATCAACCGCCGGAATCGCCTGCTGGTTGGGCGCCGCACCGGTATAGAACACGTTCTTGGAGGATTCCTCACCTTCGTATTGCACGGGGTAGAACAGCAGGCCATTCAGTTCCTCCACCACCGGCAGCACGGATTTGCGGGACACGGAGGTCCAGCAGCCGAAGATGGCGGACACCTTGTCCTTGCTGAGGAGTTCGCGGGTCTTCTCGGCGAACAGCGGCCAGTTGGAGGCCGGGTCCACGACCACCGGCTCCAGCTTCTTGCCCAGCAGGCCACCCTTCTTGTTCTGCTCCTCGATCAGCATGAGCATGGTGTCCTTCAGCGTGGTTTCGCTGATGGCCATGGTGCCGGACAGGGAATGCAGGATGCCCACCTTGATGGTCTCCTCGGCGTGGGCGCTGGCGGAAACCACCAGGGTCAGGCCCATGGCGGCGGCGTAACTAGCCAGTTTTCGGAAGTGCTTGAATTGATTAGTCATAAATAGATTCTCTTGAAATGTATCGGATTAGCAAAAGCGCGTCGTTCGCAGTCCCGCTGTAGGTCGGGCTTTAGCCCGATCCTAGCTCAGGCGATAAGGTCGGGCTAAAGCCCGACCTACGAGCATCGGTCAGATTTGCAACTGGAAGCCCAACTGGAAGGAGCTGTCATGCTGCCCCGAGGCCGTGCTGGAATAATTCAAGCCCTTGCTGAACATGTCGCTGTAGTTGTATACCGCCGAAATTCGGGCGTTGTGGCCGTCGATCACGTAGTTCACGCCGGCTTCCCAGTTGTTGCGGTCGGAACTGTTGATCGGCATGACCTCCACATAGCGCACGTAGGGCTGGAACTGGCCGATCCACACCTTGTCGGGGAACAGGTACATGGCGCTCACGTCGAAGGCGTTGCCCTCGAACATGGAGAAGCCACCGCCCGCCAGACGGGAAGCCATGCTGTAGCCGGTGATGCCGTAGTTCTTGAATTCGCCGTTGACGGTCACGACGCCCGCGTCGCCGCCCGCGAGGTTCTGCTCATACAGCACGTCCACAGTGGTGCCCCGGAATTGGCCCGGATCGGTCACGGTGCCCGCGCCGTCCTCCTGGTACTGGTTGGCAACGCCGATGGTGAAGATGTCGCCGCCCTTGCCGTAGTAGGTGCCGGAGGTGTAGTAGCCGGGGTTCTTTTCCACATCCAGGAAGTTGAAGGCGAAGCGCTGGGCGTACAGGACGTTGTCGTCCTTGTTGGCGCCGCCGCGCAGGCCCCGGAAGAAGCCGACCGCGTACTGGAAGCGGTTTTCATACACCGCGCCCCAGATCGTGGCGCCGTCATCGCGGCCATAGGAGCCGGCGGAGGTGCCGTCGGACTTGATGGTCAGGTTGAAGTCGGATGGCTCGAACGGCGTGCCGGTGCGGAAGATGCCGTAGGTCGCGCTGTAGAAGGGACCGTTCATTTCGCGGCGCTCGGCGGGGACCAACATGCGGCCCATCCACAGGTTAATCAGCGGGTCGTACTCGACCTTGGCGATGGCGTCGAGGATGCGCATTTCGCCGCCGTTGCCGCAGGTCTGGCAATCGGTGTTGAATTCCAGCTTGAGGTATTTGTGAATCTGAGCGTTGAGGTAGAGGCGGATATTGTCCAGGTTGAAGTCGTTGGACCACTTCTCTCCGCTGGGCGCCGACCGTTCGGTGGCGCTGAAGCTGGTGCGGAGACCCGCGCCGATGCTGATCCATTTGGTATCGTCGATTTTGAAGGTCGCGCCCGCCTGGGAGGTGGGCGAATAGGCCGTGGCGGCGGTCAGTAGCGCCGCTGGCAATAGCGCGGCGAGATGTTTCCCCCGGCGTGATGAGTTGTGGTGGCTCATGGTGTTTATAACCCCTACTTTTGGATGATGGCGAAGACGGGGCCATTAAAATTTCAGGGGGAGATCGCCACAATCAGTCATCTGACTCATCAGTCAAATGACGTATGCCGGGCCGCTTGAGCTTGGTTTATGGTTGTGCGAATAGTGGGAATACGCCTTCGCGTAGGTCGGGCATGTACTCGTGCCCGAC
>NZ_JBTEKS010000341.1:0-4807 GCF_054333355.1 Methylomagnum sp.
CTGGGCCGGACTGACCCGGACTCGGATGACCGGCCCAGGGCGAGGCGGAACGCGAGTTGAAAGGCCGCGTGATTGGCGTGTCGGCTTTATGCTGCGTTATCGCGACTTATACTCGAAACAGCCACAAACCGAACTTTTTAATCCCCCTCACCCCAACCCTCTCCCAGAGGGAGAGGGGGCAAGATGTTCAGTTTGTGGCTGAACGCAGTATAGGATGGGTGGAGCGTACTCGCGAAACCCATCGAACCGGGCCGCATTGCGATGGGTTTCGCTACGCTCCACCCATCCCATAAAGATATTCTTTCCTAGAAATCGCCTAACGCCTCCGCCTGAAATCACTCATATTCCAACAGTAGGACGCCATGCCCGAAACGGATCAATCCACGCCGCCACTCCTCCCAGCCGCCCAAGAGGGGCACCTCAACCGCGAATCGGTGGTGCGGCCGATCCCCCGGCGCCGCCGGATGGGTTCGCCGAGCAAGCCGCTGCGGCAGGTCACCCCGCCCAAGTCCGATCTCAGCTTCAAGGCGTCCTTGCCCGCCGTGCTGCGGCGCATGGCGATTTGGAATCTCCACCTGCTGCGGTTGTTCATCGGCATCCTCTACGACCTGATCCGGCTGCGCGGTTCGCCCGAAAGCCGCGCCGTGCGGGTCCGCCACATGCTGCAAAACCTCGGCCCCACGGCCATCAAGATCGGCCAGCAACTCTCCATCCGGGCCGACGTCCTGTCGGCCCCTTATTGCGAGGAACTGGCCAAGCTACTCGATCAAGTGCCCCCGTTCCCCACCCCCAAGGCCATCGAGATCATCGAGACCTCCACCGGCTACCGCCTGGAACAGGTATTCCGGGCGTTCGACCCGGTGCCCATTGGCTCGGCGTCGATTTCCTGCGTGTTCCAGGCCGAATTAATCAACGGCGACAAGGTGGCCGTGAAGGTGCGCAGGCCCGGCGTCCCCCAATTGCTGGTCGCCGATCTGGAAGCCCTGGGCATCTTGTCGAGGTTGTCCGAGGCGCTCGGCCTCATGGTGCCGGGCGTCGCCAGCAGCTTCACCCTGGAGTTGCGGCGCATGTTGCTGGAGGAATTGGACTTCCGCACCGAGGCCCGCTACACCGAGATTTTCCGGCGGGACGCCCGCGAATGCCCCTATGTCACGGCCCCCAAGCTGGTCCATCCGCTCTGCAACGAGCAGGTGTTGGTGTCCGAGTTCATCAGCGGCGCGTTCCTGACCGAACTGCTGGCGGCGATCCAAGAGGGGAATCAGGAGGAATTGCTGAGTTTTTCCCTGCGGGGCTTCGACCCCAAGCTCATCAGCAAGCGCATGTTGCGGGTGTTCTTCTGGGAAATCTTCGAAAGCGAGTTCTTCCACGCCGACCCCCATCCGGCCAATATCATCGTCCGCCCCGACAACACCTTCGTGATGATCGACTTCGGGTCGTGCGGATCGGTATCCAAGAAGTTCCGGCACAACCTGATGCAGTTCTACCGCCATGGCATCCAGGGCGACCTCAACGGCATGTGCCGCAGCATCCTGGCGACCGCCGAGCCGCTGCCCCCGGTGGACGTGGACAGGTTGCTGGATGATCTGCTGCATGTGGTGCGGGGCTGGTATCTGGCCCTGCAAAGCAAGCACTCGACCTGGGAGGAGAAATGCACCGGCGGCCTGTTCATGAAGATGATCTTCATCCTGGGCGACTATGGCATCACCAGCCGGACCGATGCGGTGCGCTTCTTCCGGGCGAGCTTTCTTTACGACTCCATCATTTTTCGCCTGAATCCGCGCGCCAATGGCGAGAAGGAGTTCAAGAAATGGTACGACACCTATGCCGAGAAGCGGCGCAAGCATTTCCAGAAGCAAATGCTGGCCCGTGTGACCGGCCCCGCCGACGCGGATTACATCGAGATCGAGAAACTCATGACACTAGGTCACGACTTGATTGACCGTACCCAGAGCTTCCTGGAGGCGCCCCATTTCTCCTTCGCCAGCCAAGTCGGCAAGGTGGCCTATTTGATGTTGTTGCTGGTTAAAACCGCCATCGGCATCTTCGCGACGATTATCGCGCTGGCGACTGGACGTATGCTTCACCTGTTCCATACGGGGTCTTGGTCCGACGAGAATGGCTTGCTATTGAGCGTGATGGAATGGGCCTTGGAGAATCCCGCGACCCAGGTGGTGGTGCTGCTGCTCTTGCTCATCGGCATTCGCAAGATGGCCGTCCGCCTGGACCGGGTGGAGGTCGATGGGCGGTCGTGATGGGCCGTCCGCCCCGGCCAACATTAAGTTTTATAGGATGGGTGAAGGCGCACGCTTGTCTTTCCAGAGCCGGAAGCCTTCCCCGGTGCGCCCCACCCATCCTATGCCGCCTGGGCGGTTTCATCATGGTTCATGCAGGAGCAGGCTCAGCGCCTCCTCGACCTCCTCATCGGAAAGGCCATCCACGATGTCGTCCGCCGCGCCGAAGTGGGCCGGTTCCGCCGTCGGGGACTCCCACTGGCGGGATTCCGTTACGGGAGTGAAAGTTACCGGCGGTGCGGACGCCGCCACCACGCCGCCCAGTTTTTGCCGCAACGTCGTCCCGTGTTGCTCCGCGAAATAGATCGCCAGTTTCTGAAGCGTGGCGTGTTCGAACAGCAAGGTGGTGGAGAGCCCCTCGAAGTCCTTTTGGAAGCGTTTGGTCAATTCCAGCCCGACGATGGAATCCACGCCGAATTGTTCGAACGTGGCGTCGGGGTTCAGGTCGGTCTCGCGCAGGCCCAGCACTTCCCGGAACACGCTCTTGACGTGGTCCAGCGCCAGCGCCGTGAGGTCATCCCGTAAACTCAAGGCAACGGCGGAGGCCGATGGCGAACGGGCGGGTCCGCCGCTGGCAGCGACCGGCGCGGCGGCTTGTGGCGAGGCTTGGGCCGCTGGTGGGGCCTGCTCCACCAGGGCCAGCCCATCGCTGACCCCCGCGATGACCCGCAGCGAGGCGCCGACATCGCCGAATGCCCGTCCGGGCCGGAAGCCACAGCGGTCCAGCGCCGCCAGCCAGCCCGCTTCATCCAACAGGGGGGAATGGGGAATGCGGATGTCGCCGTCGTCGAACGCCCACCAGCCATCGGTCAGGCCGAAGGTCAGGGACAGGAAATCCTCCAATCGGGTCATTTCGTTCAGGATCAGGACGCCGTTCCGCTTGAGCAGCCGCTTGATCCGCCACAGCGTTTCCTCGATGTTGCGGGTGGCGTGCAGCACGTTGCTGGCGAGTACGATGTCCGCCCCGCCTTCCTCGAAGCCCTGCGCCAGCGGGTCACGCTCAATGTCCAGTTCACGGAAGCTGGCGAAGGGATAGCGGGGTCTGAAGGTCCGCTCGCCGTGCCGGGTGAAGCGGTTGGACACGTCGGTATAGGCGTAACGAACCACGTTGCCGAAGGGCACCAGGGCTTCCAGCACAAAGGCCGAGGTGCCGCCAGTGCCCGCGCCGATTTCGACGATGCGGAGCGGCTTGTCCCTAGTCGGGGCGGCCCGCTCCACCGCGCCCAGCACCAATTCGGCCATGGTTTGATGGAGCTGGTCGGCGGTGGCGTTGCCCCGGTAGATGCCCTCCACCAAGCGCATTGACCCGTCGGGGAACATGATTTCGGCATAGCTCTTCGCGCCGGACAGGACGGCGGGAAAGCCCGCCACGCAGGCCGCGAGCAGTTCCAGATGAGGCGCTAGGTCCGGGTAGGCGCGGGCCAGCGCGTCCCGCCGGGCCGGAAGATTTTTCACCCAGTCCGGCAGTTCCGCCGCCTGGGCGGTGGCCGTCAGCGCCGCGCCGTCCAGCGCCAAAAAGCCGTTGCGGACGGCCATGTCGAGCAGGGCGCGGTAGAGCCGGTCGTACTTGGGAAGAATGCCGAGCCGCCGCGCCCAGTCCACTGCGTCCACCTTTTCCGAAGGCTTGGGGAAGGTGCCGGAACGCTGGAAGAACGCCATCAATTCGGCCACGACGATTTGCCGGAAGGCTTCCGCAGCCTCGGGATCGTCCGCCGCGCCGGTGGGTTCAGTGGCGCCGCTCAGGAAAGCTTCGGCCCGTTGCGTCATCGCCCCCAAGTCCGCGCCGGTTTCGCCCGCCACCGTTCGGACCCGGAGCCGTGCCCGGACGCCCATGGCTTCCAGCGTCAGCGGTTCCGCCTTGATGGGCGCCACTTGGGCCACGCCCTCCTGCGCCAGGATTTTTTCCAGAGCCGCCATGCCTTCCGGCGGCTCGATGGAATAGAGTCCCAAGGCCCGCATGGTCCGGCGGTGGGCCGCGTCCGCCACCGCCCCCACCGAACCCCAATAGCCCCAATTGATGAGCTTGACGGGGTAGGGCAGGGTCTCGGCCAGGGCCAGGGCGTAGCCATCCTTGAAGGTGCAGCCCGCCGCGTAATTGGCTTGGTTGGCGCTGGCGGTGAATGACTGGGCCGAGGACAGGAAGGCGATGAAGTCCAGTGGGTCGGCGCCGAAGGCTTCCCGCAGCGCCACGCTGCCCAGCGCCTTGGGCCGCAGCACCGCCGCGAAATCGCTTTCCGCCATCGCCGCCAGCGGTTGATCCCGCAGCACCAGGGCGGAATGGATCACGCCGTGGATGGTCCCGAAGCGCTGCTTGGCCTCCGCCACGGCGGCGGCGAGCGAGGCCGGGTCGGTGGCGTCGGCCCGGAGATACAGGACCGACCCGCCCGCCGCTTCGATGGCGCGGAAGCGGGCCGATAGTTCGGCGGCGGGGGCGCGGCGTCCGACGATGACCAGTTTGGCCCGATAGTGCCGGGCCAGATAATCGGCCAAGGCCAAGCCGATGCCGCCCGCGCCGC
>NZ_JBTEKS010000342.1:0-4786 GCF_054333355.1 Methylomagnum sp.
GGCTGGCGTAGTAGCTATGGACGAAATAGAACCAACTGCCCGGCTCGATGCCCGCCCACAGCGGATGGTCGCCGGTCGGATCGACGCGGTTCCAGCCCATGTGGGGAATCTTGAGGGTTCGGCTGTGGCTGTCGGTAAGTCCGTCGGCGAAGCGCACAACGCGGCCCGGAATGAGGCCGAGGCAGGGCGTGCCGTGGTTTTCCTCGCTCTCGTCGAGCAAGGCTTGCATCCCCAGGCAAATCCCCAAGAAGGGCTTGCTGGCGGCGGCTTCTTTCAACACCGGGATGAGTTCGCGTTCCGTCAGCGCATGGATACAATCGCGAATGGCGCCCACGCCCGGAAACACCACCCGGTCGGCGCGGAGAATCGTGTCGCGGTCGTCGGTGACGCTTACGGAGACTTGCGGGTCGGCGTGCTGGACGGCTTTGGCGATGGAGTGAAGATTCCCCATGCCGTAATCAATGATGGCTACGGAAGACATAACGCGGGAAGCCGGGAGTTAGAGGGTGCCTTTGGTGGAGGGAATAATGCCGAGTGCGCGGGAATCCGGTTCCAGGGCCATCCGCAGGGCGCGACCGAATGCCTTGAAAATGGTTTCGGCCACATGGTGCGCGTTTTGGCCCTTGAGGTTGTCGATGTGCAGCGTGACCTTGGCGTGGTTCACGAAGCCCCGGAAGAATTCTTGGAACAAATCGACATCGAAATCGCCGATCCGGGCGCGGGGATACTCGACGCCGTAAGATAAACCCGGACGCCCGGAGAAATCAACGACGACCCGGGATAGCGCCTCGTCCAACGGGACATAAGCATGGCCGTAGCGGCGGATGCCTTTCTTGTCGCCGACCGCTTGGTCAAATGCTTGGCCCAACGTGATGCCGATGTCTTCCACCGTGTGGTGGGCGTCGATGTACAAGTCACCCTGAGCGTGAATATCGAGGTCGATCAAGCCGTGCCGGGCGATTTGATCCATCATGTGGTCGAGGAAGGGCACGCCGGTTTCAAAAACGGCCTTGCCGGTGCCGTCGAGGTTTAGGCTGACGCGGATTTGGGTTTCGGAGGTGTTGCGGGTTACGGTGGCGGTGCGGTGGTTCATGGTGATTAAGATGCCGTGATTTTCCTCGCATGATATAACGTGCCGCCGGTCTTGCTAAGCTTTAAGCAGTGACTCGCTAGAGCCATGATTCACAATAATCCAACTCCGGCCTCAGGGCGCACGCCCTCCCGCGTCGGCCCCCCACTCCGCCCCGCGACACTCGCAGCATGATCTCCACACCTTTCGAGCCGATCCCCGCCCTCCAGCGCTTGCTGGGCAATCTCACCCTCTGGGGCGCACAAGTGCTAGAGGCTTTTCCGATGTCCCGTCGGCTGGGTCGCCTCGAAGATGGCCTGAGCGCGCTGCGCTCCTCCCACGACGTGGAGCAGGAATTGGCGATCCGCTTTCAGAAAGCGAGACAAACCTCCGAGTATCGAGCAGCCTTCGAAAATCCCGATCCGCTGGTGTCTATATGTGTCGCCACCTATAACCGAGGTTTGCTACTCACCGAGCGCACGATTAAATCCCTGTTGGCGCAAACCCACACGAACATCGAGATCATCATCGTCGGCGACTGCTGCTCCGACGACACCGCCGAGCGCGTCGCCAAGATCACCGATTCCCGCCTGAGATTCGTCAATCTATCGGAGCGTGGCCGTTATCCGGAACACGCCGAATGGCGCTGGATGGTCGCCGGCACCACGCCGATGAATCACGCCCTCGGTCTCGCCCGGGGAGATTTCATCACCCATTTGGACGATGACGACGAACACGCGCCTGATCGTATCGCCAAGCTGTTGCAACTGGCGAGGAAAACACGGGCGGATTTGGTTTGGCACCCTTTTTGGTATGAATATAAATTCGACTACTGGCAGCTTACTCCGGCGCTGCATTTCCGGATGGGCCAAGTCACGACTTCATCCGCGTTTTACCACCGCTGGCTGGGCCAGATTCCCTGGAATATCGACGCTTGGCGGCAACGTGAACCGGGCGACTGGAACCGATTTCGCAAATTTAAATATATTGGCATTCACATGGTCCGGCATCCAGAACCCTTGCTGAAACATTATAAAGAAAGAAACCGCCGAGTCGGCAATGCTTAGACATGCACAGCTCGCAAGCCTATATCAGGAATACCCATGAGCGATTCCCGTCCCATTTACGTTACCCAACCGTATTTGCCCCCCTTGGAGGAATTCCTGCCATATCTGCGGGAAATCTGGGATAACAAGATTCTCACTAATGCCGGTCCTTTCCATAATCAATTTGAGCAGGCGCTTTGCGAGCATCTGGGGGTAAACCATATCGCGTTGTTCGCCAATGGCACCCTTGCGTTGGTGACAGCGCTACAATCTTTGCGTATTACTGGCGAGGTTATTACTACGCCGTATTCCTTTGTCGCTACTGCCCACTCGCTATTGTGGAATGGCATTAAGCCGGTATTCGTGGATATTGATCCCGACACATTAAATCTTGACCCGAATGGCATTGAGGCCGCTATCACTCCCCGCACCACCGCCATGATGCCCGTACACTGTTATGGTCGTTCCTGTGATGTGGAAGCTATCCAGCGCATCGCCGATATTTATAATCTGCGGGTTATTTACGATGCGGCTCACGCCTTTGGTGTGGAAGATAGCCAGGGCAGTATTCTACGGCATGGCGATCTGTCGATATTAAGTTTCCATGCCACCAAGGTATTCAATACCTTCGAGGGAGGTGCCATTATCTGTCCCGACGCGAAAACCAAGCAGCGCATCGACCACTTGAAAAACTTCGGATTCGTCGATGAAGTCACCGTGGTAGCGTCCGGCATCAACGGCAAAATGAGTGAAGTCAACGCCGCGTTTGGCCTCCTGCAACTCAAGCATATCGATCAAGCTTTGGCCCGGCGCCGGGAAATCGACGGGCTATATCGCCAGCTTTTAAAAGACGTTACGGGCATTCGTTGCCCATCAGAACATGAGGTGGCCAAGGCCAACTACGCTTACTTTCCCATCATGATTGAATCGGAATATCCACTGAGCCGCGACGACCTATATCAAAAGATGAGAAAGCACAATATTTACGTGCGTCGCTATTTTTATCCGCTCATCTCGGAGTTCCCGATGTATCGGGGGTTACCTTCTGCCGGGCAACATAATCTCCCATTCGCGACGCGGGTTTCACGGCAGGTTTTGTGCTTGCCCATTTATCCGGCCCTTATCACCGAAGATCAGATAAAGATAACAAATATTATCAGGGATGCCCAATCATGCCAGTATTAACCCACACTGAATTAATTGAGATGGGCTTCGCCGCCATAGGAAATAATGTACGAATATCAAGTCACGCATCCATATACAACTGCCATGGCATATCAATCGGCAATAATGTTCGAATTGATGACTTCTGTGTGCTATCAGCGGGCGCAGGTGGGATAAGCATTGGTAACTATGTCCACATAGCGGTCGGCTCATCTCTAATAGGCGCAGGGAAAATAACAATTTCCGACTTTAGCGGACTCTCCTCTAGAGTATCCGTGTACTCCAGCAGTGATGATTATTCCGGAGCGGCCATGACCAACCCCACAGTACCAAGCGAATACACCAAGATAAAACATGCTGATGTTTATCTAGGCAGACACGTCATCGTTGGCAGCGGCAGCGTAATTCTTCCCGGAGTTATGCTGGAAGATGGCGTTGCGATTGGCGCCTTAAGCTTGGTGCAGAAGAACTGCTCCTCATTCGGAATTTACTCAGGAGTTCCTGCTAGGCGCATAAGAGAGCGAAAGCAAGACCTTCTTAAACTAGAAAAAAAATTATTGGCAAATCATGCCCTACCGAATAATTTGAATGACACTTTAGTAGACCGAATATGAAATAGAGAGCAACAATATGACTCTTGGACTTGTCCGCCGCCATCCTTTATTAGGCCGACTTGAGGAATTCACCTTTTGCGTTCTGGGTTATCTCGTTAGTCCGGTTTTTCGGCTACGCTATCAATTGAATGGGCGCAATCCCCGCCGCCTGCATTATGGTTGCGGCAGGAATAAGTTTTCCGGATGGATCAACGCCGATTTGTCCCCCTTTGCAGATTTGGTCATCGACTTACGACGCAAGCTGCCATTCCCCGATAACTTCCTGGAATTGGCCTACTCGGAACATGTCATGGAGCATGTGCCCTATAACGTGAGCGTCAAGTTTTTGGGGGAATTGCACCGGACCCTGACACCGGGTGGGACCATCAGAATCGCCATGCCCGATCTGGATGATTTGGTGGATGGGTATCAAAACGACTGGCGGCGCTCTGACTGGTTAAGCTGGCCATCGTTCTCGCATATCGAAACCCGCTGCGAAATGATTAATCTGGCCTTTCGCGGCTGGGGCCACTCGCATCTGTATAATCGGGAGAAACTTGCCCGAGCGCTCAAATCTGCGGGATTCAAGGAATATCAATTCATGGAATGGGGCCAGAGTAAAAATCCCGCTTTGGCTGGCCTATAAACCCGCCTGGATAGCCGCTTGATCGTCGAAGCGCGGAAACTTGAATAATCTTCCCGTGGTGCTTAGCTTTCACTTTCTAGCTCGATTCGCTGTTTATCGGGTATTAACCCAACTTCTAGGCGTGGGAACCCTATTATTAACTGCTCGTTGGATGGGCGCGAACGCTTATGGCGAGGTTACAGCCATCCTATCTCTAGCGGCTGTGACAGCGAATCTGGCTGGCCTCAGCTTAGGACAAACCTTACACCGCTATTTTCAAATCAACACC
>NZ_JBTEKS010000343.1:0-4768 GCF_054333355.1 Methylomagnum sp.
CTCGCCTCCGCCTCCTCCTCCCGGCCATGGACGATGAGCCAGCGGGGGCTTTCCGGGAGATGCCGCCGCCCGCGCCAGATCAGCAAGCCCAGCACGGGGCCGATGAGGAAGCCCAAGCGCCAGCCGAAACCGACGCCGACCCAGCGCAGCAGAACCAGGGTGCCGAGTGTGCCAAGGATGGCCCCCAGCCAATAGGTGCCGTTCACGGCGATGTCCACCCGGCCCCGGTATCTGGCCGGAATCATCTCGTCGATGGCGGAATTGATGGCGGCGTATTCCCCGCCGATCCCGGCCCCGGCCACGAACCGTGTCGCGTACAGGAAGGCCAGCGCCCCCGGCCCGTGGCCCCAGGTGAAGGCGGTCAGGGCGTTGCCCAGCAGGTAGACGCCCAGGGTGGCCAGGAACAGGTTGCGGCGTCCCAAGGCATCCGACAGCCGCCCGAAGAACAGCGCCCCGAACACTTCCCCCAGCAGGTACACGCTGGCGATGAGCGAGACCTGAGTGGTGCTGAGTCCTAGCGTGGCGGGCTCGGTGAGCAGACCGGCGACGGCTCCGACGATGGTGATTTCCAGCCCGTCCAGCACCCAGGCCGTGCCCAGGGCCAGCACCATCCGGGTGTGGAACGGCGCCCAGGTGAGCCGGTCGATGCGGGCGGGGATGAGGCTGCGGATGGGGGCGGCGCTAGTCATGGCGGCTGTCCTTCGGTCCGGGGATGATGGGTTGGACACGCCGGGACGCGAATATCAATGGCTGTCCGCACGGGTCAAGGAATCGCGGCGGTCCGCAGAGGTCGAAAGCATTACGTGGCCATTCGCCGTCGGCCCGCAACCAAAGCGTTTTTCACATGAATGTACGGATGCTCTTAAACCCCTCCCCAGCCCTCCCCTTATCAGGGGAGGGAGAAAACAGCCCCCCCGATAAGGGTGATTGGGGGGTTAAACCGGACACCCGTATGAAAACCGCTCTAAATGGGCAACATCCGGCGTGGGCCTGTCGAAACGGAATAGAGGATTGCCCGAGCCGGGGTTGCGCGCCATGGATCAGCACATGTTAGAACAGACCGCCGATCCCCTCTGGCGGATCGAGGAGTCCGGCTTCAACCTGGCCCGCGAGCACGAAATCGAATCGCTATTCGCCATCGCCAACGGCTACGTCGGCTCACGGGGTTCCCTGGCCGAGCGCAGTCCGCTGTCGGACCCGGCCACCTACATCGCCGGCGTGTTCGACACCGGGCCGCCGGGCAGCGTGCCGGAACTGGCGGCGGCACCCGACTGGATGCACTTGGAAGTTCGGATCGACGGTCAGGAGTTCCGGCTGGAGGAGGCCGATTGCCTCTATCACCGCCGCATCCTGGACCTGCGCCAAGGGCTGTTGCGGCGGGAATTCGCCTACCGACCGGAAGCCGGCGGGCTGGTCCGGTTCCAAGGCTGCCGGTTGGCCTCGCTGGCGGATCGGCATGTGTTCCTGCAATCCATACAGCTCCACCCGCAGGATCATTCCGCCCGCCTCGGCCTCCGCCTCGTCACCGAGCCAGCGCCGGATCGGCCGGGCCGCCTTCGGCTCGACCCCGATTCCTGTGCCCCCCTGCCCAAGGCGGCCGGGGAGGCCCACGTCATCGAATTATGCACCCACCGCAGCGGCATCCGGGTGGCCCTGGCCACCGCCGGGCGGCTGTGGGTTGACGGTGTCCGGCAACGGCCAAGGATCGAACAATCGCCGGGCCGGATCGTCGAATCCTGGGAACTGGGCATCGAAACCGGCCAGACTTACCGGCTCGACCGGGTGGTGGCGATCTTCACCTCCCGCGACCAGGCCGATCCGGGCCGAGCCGCATCCCGGCATCTCCCTATCCTGCTGGGCCGGGATTTCGGAGCCATGGTGTCCGACCACGTCCACGCCTTCGAACGGCGACGGCAAAGCGCCGACGTGGCCATCGAGGGCGACGAAGACGCCCAGCGGGCCATCCGGTTCGCCGCCTATCACTTGATTGGCGCCGCCAACCCGGAGGACGAGCGGGTTTCCATCGGCGCCCGCGCCCTGACCGGCGGGGCGTATAAGGGGCATGTGTTCTGGGACACGGAAATCTTCATGCTGCCCTTCTACCTCTTGACCCATCCGCCCTCGGCCCGGGCCTTGCTCATGTACCGCTGGCACACCCTGCCAGCGGCGCGGGACAAGGCCCGGCGGCTGGGCTGTCGGGGCGCTGTGTACGCCTGGGAGTCCACCGACACCGGCGAAGAAACCACGCCGCCCCACGCGCTGGCGCCGGATGGCAGGCTCGTCCACATTCTGAACGGCGAGCAGGAGCAGCACATCGGCGCCGACGTGGCCTACGCCGTCCGCCAATATTGGGACGCCACGGGCGATGACGAATTCATGCTGCGGGCGGGCGCGGAAATCCTGATCGAGACGGCGCGGTTCTGGGCCAGCCGGGGCCGCGTCGAGGCGGACGGGCGCTATCACATCCGCACGGTCATCGGCCCGGACGAATACCACGAGTCGGTGGACGACAACGCCTACACCAACGGCTTGGCGCAGTGGAACCTGGAAAGCGCCGCCGACGCCGTGGCCCGGCTGGCCGGACGGTGGTCGGTGCGCTGGCGGGAACTGGCCGGACGCCTCGGCCTCGCGGAAGACGAGCCGGAGCGGTGGCGGGAGACAGCGGCCCGGATGTACACGGGATTCGATGCCGCCAGCGGGCTGTTCGAGCAGTTCGCCGGATATTTCGGCCTGGAGGACATCGACCTCGGCCAGTTCGGCCCGAATTCCCCGCCCCTGGACATGCTGCTCGGCCAGGAGCGGGTGCAAGCCTCCCAAATCGTCAAGCAGGCCGATGTGGTGATGCTGGTTTATCTGCTGTGGGACCGGCTTCCGCCCGGGGTCCGCGAGGCGAATTTCCGCTATTACGAGCCGCGCACCGGCCACGGCAGTTCCCTGAGTCCGGCCATCCATGCCGCCGTGGCCGCCCGGCTGGGCGACGGCGACGCCGCCCTCCGCTATTTCCGGCAGGCGGCGGGCATCGACTTCGCCAACAACATGGGCAATGCCTCGGGCGGCGTTCACGCGGCGGCGCTGGGCGGGTTGTGGCAGGCGGTGGTGTTCGGCTTCGCCGGTGTGCGGATCCGGGCGGACGGGCTGGCCTTCTCGCCCCAATGCCCCGGGTCCTGGTCGGCGCTGCGATTCCCGATCCTCTGGCGGGGCGTTCGGCTCAACGTGGAGATTCGGCCCCGCTGGATCAGGATCACGACCGGCGAGGGCGAGACGAGCGTCCCCCTCCGGGTGGCCGATGCGCCGACCGTTGAACTCCGGCCAGGTGAATCCAAAGTTTGGGCGGAGACGGCAGGAATATGGAAGGAGGTGTCAGCGTGAGCAGCCATACCCAGGACAACACACAACCCGTCATCGTGCCGCTGGACGCGACGGCCCGCTCGGCCGCGATTCTGCCGGTGGTCAGGACCGTGTTGGAGCTATTTGAAGCCCCGGCCTGCGTCGTGTCCATCGACGCCGAGGCAAGGAGTTTGGAGCAACTGAAGGAGAGGCTTCCCGATTTGGCCCGGCTGGCCGTCTCGGATTGCGGGCGGCCCGCCGCCGATCCCGCCGCAGCCATCATCCAGGCCGCCAACGAGCGGAACAGCCGGGGCATCATCATGGCGCTGCACGCCGACCCCGCCGCGGACAGCGGGCTGCAAGCCTTCAACGAGACCGTGCTGCGGGAGATGCGCTGCCCGATCCTGCTGATTCCCCACCAGGGACTGCCAGCGGAATGGCGGCTGCGCCGGGTGGTCCTGCCCCATGACGGCAGCCCCGAAGTGGGCCGCGCCATCCGCCCGGCGGTCCGGCTGGCCGAACGGGCCAAGGCGACCTTGCTGATATTGCATGTGCCGCAAGCGGGCCAGCCGCCGGAGGAACCCGGCACCCTGGCCGCGCCCCGCTACGTGGACCAGCCCCAGCATGAATGGCCGAGCTGGGCCGGGGAATTCCTGGAGCGGATGGCGGCCCTATGCGGCAAGCCGGTGGACGTGCCCATGCGGATGTATGTGGCCAACGGCGAACCGGGGCCGGAGGTGGTGCGGTTCACCCGCGAACACCAGGGCGACCTGGTGGTGCTGCCCTGGCATTGCAGCTTGGCACCCGACCATGCTCGGACCCTGCGGGCGATCATGCACGATGCGCCCTGTCCCTTGGTGATGCTGCCCGCCGAGCGGCAGGGGTCCGGCGCCCCGGTCAGCGGCGACCGCCGCCGCCAGACCGGGAACCTATAGCACCCCGATTTCCGCCAAATCCGCCACCACCACATCGGCACCGGCCCGGCGCAAGGCTTCCGCCTGCCCGGCCCGGTCCACCCCGATGACGCCGCCGAATCCGCCCCTGGCACCGGACTCCACCCCGGCGATGGCATCCTCCACCACGATGGCGCGGGTCGGCGCGGCGCCCAGGCGGCGGGCCGCCTCCAGAAAGGAATCCGGCGCGGGCTTGCCGGCGAGGTGGTTCTCCTCCAGGGTCAGGCCATCGACTTGGGCATCGAAGAGTCCGGTGAGCCCGGCGGCGCGCAGCACCTCGGTGTGCGCCACGCTCTGATAGTGCGATTCGGGCCTCCCTGCCCGAATCGCCCTCTCCGCGGGCGGTTATTGCCTTCGGCAGCCCCGGACGCCCTGCGTTCACCCGTCCCGACCCAACAAGGGGATCGGGACGTGGCTCCACAAATGGCTCTACGCCCGGTCGTGGGCCTTGCAGATTCCCTCCGGGAATCCGCCCGGCACTCGGGCTA
>NZ_JBTEKS010000344.1:0-4747 GCF_054333355.1 Methylomagnum sp.
ATGAAATCAACCACTGAACGGTGAATGGCAGGGTATATGAAGCGTTCCACGGTCTTCCTGTTTTCCGGGCAAGGCTCCCATTACTTCCAGATGGGCAAGAGCCTCTACGATGGCCATCCCGCGTTCCGCCACCATTTGGACAGGGTGGATGACCTGGCGCGGGAATCGCTTGGGCAATCGGTCATCGCCTATATGTACGACGGCGGGCGGACCATCCACGAGCCCTTCGACCGGCTGTTGTTCAGCCACCCCGCCATCTTCATGGTCGAGTACGCCCTGGCGAAGACCTTGGAGGAACTCGGCATCCGCCCGGACATCCTGCTAGGCTCCAGTCTGGGCGAGTTCACCGCCGCCGTCATCGGGGGCATGGTCGAGGTGGCCGACGCCATCGAAATCCTGGTGCAACAGGCGCGGATGGTCGAACAGACCTGCCCGCCGGGCGGCATGGTCGCGGTGCTGGATTCGGTGAGCCTGTACCACGACAGCCCGGCGTTGCGGGACCACACCGAACTGGCGGGGGTCAATTTCGATGGCCATTTCGTCATTTCCGGCGACCGGAGCCAGTTGGCCCGCGCCCTCCCCTTCCTCTCGGAAAAGGGCGTGACCCACCAAGTCCTCCCGCTGTCCCACGGCTTCCATTCGGCGGGCATCGACGCCATGGAAGCCCCCTACCGGCGTTTCATGGGAACTAAGCCCTTTGGGTCGGCGCGGCTGCCGCTGGTATCCTGTTGTCTGGCGGGTCCGCTGGAATCGGTCAATGCCGATTATCCCTGGCATGTCCTGAGGAAGCCGATCCGGTTCCATGACACCCTCCGCAAGCTGGAAGAGACCGGGCATTACACCTATATCGACCTCGGGCCATCCAAGACCCTGGCCGGTTTCGTCAAGTACGGCCTGCCGCAAACCTCCCGTTCGGAGGTCTTCGGCATCATCAGCCGCTTCGGCGACGAACTGGAGCAATTGCAGGGCTTGCAAAAACATTTCGGCCACGGCCCCGGGTCGGCGCCACGCACTCATTTCAACAAGAGCAATGACATGATCGCTTACGTTTTTCCGGGCCAGGGGGCACAAAAAAAGGGCATGGGCGCCGGGTTGTTCGAGCGCTATCCCGATTGGGTGGCGACCGCTGATTCGATCCTGGGCTATTCCATCCGCGAGCTATGTCTGGACGACCCGGACGGGCGCCTCGCACAGACCCAGTTCACCCAGCCCGCTTTGTATGTGGTCAACGCGCTGACCTATCTCGCCAAGATCGAGGACAGTGGGATAAAGCCCGCGTTTCTGGCCGGGCACAGCCTGGGCGAATACAACGCGCTATTCGCCGCCGGGGTGTTCGATTTCGCGACCGGACTCAAGCTCACCATGCGGCGCGGCGAGTTGATGAGCCGGGCGGCGGGTGGCGGCATGGCGGCGGTCATCGGGCTGGCGGAAGCGGACGTGCGGCGGATTCTCGCCGACTTCCCCGCGCTGTCCCTGTCCAATCTCAACTCGCCCAAGCAGTTCGTCATTGGCGGCTTGAAGGCCGATGTCGTGGCGGCGGAGAGCGCCTTCCTCAAGGGCGGTGCCCAGATGTTTGTGCCCTTGCAGGTCAGCGGGGCTTTTCATACGCCGCTCATGCGGGCCGCCGAGGACGAGTTCCGGGACTTCGCGGCCCGCTTCGCCTTCGCCGACCCGCAGATTCCCGTCGTCGCCAACGCGACGGCCCGGCCTTATGCGCCCGGACAAGTCCGCGACACCTTGGTGAGCCAGATCACCCGTTCCGTGCAATGGACGGATAGCATCCGCTACTTGATGGGCCGGGGCGTCAGCCAATTCGAGGAGGTGGGGCCGGGCAATGTGCTGACCCGGCTCATCGCCCAAATCACCCAGGAGTCCACCCCGCTGGTGGTGCCCGAGGCAAGCCCCCTGCCCTTGCGGTCATCCACCGTGGCGGAAGCGCCGCGCATCCAGGAATCGCCCAACACCCCGGTGCCCTCGAAACTGACGGCCACCACGCTGGGCAGCGCCGATTACCGCCGCGACCATAATCTCCGCTATGCCTATTCCGCCGGTGCCATGTACCGGGGCATCGCCTCCGAAGCCATGGTGGTGCGCTTGGCGAAGGCGGGCTTCATGAGCTTCTTCGGCACCGGCGGGCTGAGCTTGGAGCGCATGGAGCAAGGCATCCGCACCATCCAGGCCGAAGTGGGCGCGGGCCAGACCTACGGCATGAACCTGCTCGCCAGCCCCTTCGCCCCCAAGCTGGAAGAGGCCACCGTGGACCTGTTCCTGCGCTATGGCATCACCCGCGTCGAAGCCGCTGCCTTCGTTCAGGTTTCCCCGGCCCTGGTGCGCTTCCGGGTGGCGGGCTTGGCGTCCGGCGCGGGCGGCGGGGTGATAACCCGCCACATGATCCAGGCCAAGCTATCGCGCCCGGAGGTGGCGCGGGCCTTCATGTCGCCCGCCCCGGAAAGCCTCGTGAACAGATTGCTCCACGAGGGCAGCATCACGGCGGAACAAGCGCGGCTCGCCCGCCTGGTGCCCATGGCCGACGACATCTGCGTGGAAGCGGATTCGGGCGGGCATACGGATCGCGGCATCCCCTACACCCTGATGCCGGCGGTGGTCCGGCTCCGCGACCAGTTGATGAAGGAATACGGCTACCGCAAGCGCATCCGGGTGGGCGCGGCGGGCGGCATCGGCACGCCGGAAGCCGCCGCCGCCGCCTTCATGCTGGGGGCGGAATTCATCGGCACCGGCTCCATCAACCAATGCAGCGTGGAAGCCGGGACCAGCGACGCGGCCAAGGACATGCTCCAAGCCATGGAGGTGCAGGACACCGCCTATTGCCCGGCGGGCGACATGTTCGAAATGGGGGCGCGGGTGCAGGTGCTTAAGAAAGGGCTGCTATTTCCGGGCCGGGCGGAGAAGCTGTATGACTTGTACCTGCGGCACAACTCGTTGGAAGACATCGACCCGAAGACCCGCCAGCAGATTCAGGAGCGCTATTTCCGGCGCAGCTTCGAGGACGTTTGGGCCGATGTCCGCGAGTATTTTTCGAAGCGGGCGCCCGAAGAGTTGGAGAAGGCGGAGATCAATTCGAAGCACCGCATGGCGCTGGTTTTCCGCTGGTATTTCGGTCACACCTCGCGGCTGGCCCAGAGCGGCGATCAATCGCAGGTGGTGGACTACCAAATCCACACCGGCCCCGCCCTCGGTGCCTTCAACCAATGGATGCGCGGCACGCCCTACGAAAACTGGCGGAACCGGCATGTGGACGACATCGGCAAGCGGCTGATGGAAGGCACCGCCGAAGTCCTGAACCGCCGTTTCGCGGAACTGATGTCTTAAATATGCCGAACCGCTTCTCCGGCACACCACCGCTGCCGGATGGGGAAGCGCATATCTGGCTGGCCTGGACGGATCGGTTCACCGAGCCTTCCGCGCTGGACGCCTGCCGCCGCCTGCTGTCGGAGGAGGAAACCGAGCGGTGCGGGCGGTTCCATTTCGAGCGGGACCGGCATTTATACCTCGTCGCCCATGCCATGGTGCGGCACACACTGGCGGCCTATCTGGAGCTTCCGCCCCGCCATCTGCAATTCTCGACCAACGCCTACGGTCGCCCGGAACTCCTGCGCGGGCCGGGAATGCCGAACCTCCGCTTCAATCTCTCCCATACGCGGGGCTTGGCCGCGCTGGTGGTCAACCTCGACCACGACTGCGGCATCGACGTGGAAGCAGAGCGGCGTTCCAGTGATCTCACGGCGCTGGCGACCTCCGTGTTGTCCCCGCCGGAGTTGGAAGCTTTCCGAAACCTGCCTGAATCAGACCGCCCCCACGCCTTCCTGCGTTACTGGACCTTGAAAGAAGCCTACATCAAGGCGCGGGGCCAGGGGCTATCCCTGCCGCTAGACCGTTTCTCTTTTGAAATAAGGGAAAAAATTGCTATCCAATTTCACGCCGGGATTGACGATAATCCCGGCGGCTGGCAATTCACCCAAGAATTCCCCGATCCAGGCCATGTCCTGGCCGTCGCCATCCATCACGGCGCGGGGCCGGAGCTTTTCCTGAGTCACCGGGAATTTGCCCCGTCGGCATTGGCGTCCCCAGTCTTGTCAGCCACCATCCTAGAGACACTGCAACCATGACGGTCGGAATCGAAGCCCTCAACGCTTATTGCGGACAAACCTATCTGGATATTCGGACCCTGTTCGAGGCCCGTGAGTTGAGCCTCAAGCGGTTCGACAATCTGATGATGAACAAAAAGTCGGTCGGGCTGCCCTGCGAAGACCCGGTGACGAACGCCGTCAATGCCGCCAAGCCCATCCTAGACGCCCTCAGCCCGGATGAGAAAGACGCTATCGAACTGGTCATTACCGCGTCGGAATCGGGGATTGATTTCGGCAAGTCGCTCAGCACCTATATCCACCACCATCTGGGACTGAGCCGCACCTGTCGGCTGTTCGAGGTCAAGCAAGCCTGCTACGGCGGCACCGCCGCGCTGCAAATGGCGGCTTGTTTCGTGGCGGCCAACCCGAACCCGGCGGTCAAGGCGCTGGTCATCGCCACCGACGTGGCGAAGGGCGCGGCCAAGATGACCTACGCCGAGCCGTCCCAGGGCGTCGCCGCCGTGGCCATGCTGGTGGGCCGGAAGCCCGAAATCCTCGACCTGGACCTGGGCGCCAACGGCTATCACAGCTACGAGGTCATGGACACCTGCCGCCCCGAGGCGGAAATCGAGACCGGCGACCCGGATTTGTCCCTGATG
>NZ_JBTEKS010000345.1:0-4741 GCF_054333355.1 Methylomagnum sp.
GGATGTTAGATTTCCCGTGGTGTGCGCCTAACCCACCCTACGATGTGTGGGGCTGGGCCATTTCTCCCTCAGCCAAAGGATGCCTTGCGCCGCGAACGTCCACAACAAGGGCTGGGCCATCAAGCGGTTGCGGCCATCCAGTTGCCCATAACCGATAATGTAGAACATCGCGACAGTTCCCAGCCACACCAGACAAAGCAACACCGCCGGATCGTCCCGCACCGGCACCCGCCACAGCGCATAAAAAAATGCCGGGAGGCACAGCAGCCACAGCGTCATGCCGGGAAACAGCAATTCGTAATAATTGGTCCCGCTCAAGCCATGGGTGAGCGCCACCCACGGGAACGGACCCATCAAGCTCCGGGCCGTGGCCCGCGTCAAATTCAGCCACAAGGGTTGGCGCCGCAGATCGGCATGCCAGTCGCGGCGGACGGCGTCGATTTTCTCGGTCGGCTCGGACAGGGCCGCGCCGGTGGCTGATTCGACCACCCGATTCGCGCCCGCCAGGATGCGCAGATTCTCCTCAACCACATGGCCGGGCAGGCTGTTCTCCCAAGACTGGACGAGACCGGGCGCTATCTGGGCCAAACCGAAAATCACCACCCCGATGCCAACCGCCGCGTACATCGCCCGTCGCCAAACCATGGCCCGCCAACCTGACAGCGCGACCGCCAGACCAGCCAAGGCCAGGGCCACTACCACGTTGAACCGCACCAGAACCAGCACCGCCAAGGTGCCAGCGGTGAGCGGCCCGTTCAGCCAAGGCTTCTCCCGGCGCAACAGGCGCACGCTGCCCAGCAAGGCCAGCGCCGTCAGGAAGGCAATCAGCACGTCGCGCATGAGAATGGCGCTCCACACGGCGAGGCCGGGGTCGGCGACGATCAGGCCCGCCGCCAGCCCCGCCACCCGCTGGCTTTGGAACAGGGCGCGGGCCAGCATGAACGTCCCCGCCGCCCCGCCCGCCGCGAGGGGCAGGTTGCCGAAGATGGCGGTCGCCGTGGAGTGGCCGGTCACGGCGTAAACCCCGGCGATATAAAGCTGATAGAGGTGGCGGCCCATGCCCAGCACATCGCTGTAGGGACGGGCGTCGTCCGGCTGCCAGACGGGAATGCCCAGGCTCAGCAAGCCCTTGAGCTTGAATTCCCGCGCTGACACCTCCAGCCCGTCCCAGTGCATGACCAGGGCGCGGGCTTGAAGATCATACAAGGGCACATCGAAGCGGGCGTGGCCCCATTGGTCCGTGCTTTGGGCGAGCAGCGCCTCGGCGGTGAAGAGCGGCAAGGCCAGGGCAAAGATCAGCGTCACCGTGGCGCGGTCGGCCCCGGACGCCAAGGCCCGCATCAGCAACAAAACGCTCAGGGCTTCCAGCCACAAGAGCGCCATGCCGGAGACGGGGAATTTCCCGGACAGGGCCAGCATTCCCGCCCACAGGCACCCGCCGAGCAGCGCGGCACCCGCCCGCCAGTCCAAGCGTCCAGCGGCTAGCCGGGGCGTCATGCCGACGCTTCCGCCAGTAGGCTTTCCCACTGCGCCAGGATGGCCGCCGGGCTGAACCGCTCGGCCACGGGGCGGGCGTTTTCCCCCAGGCGGCGGCGTTCGCTCTCATCGGCCATCAGCGCCGCCATCGCCTCCGCCAGGGCCGGGGCATTCTCGGCGGGCACCAATAAGCCATCCTCGCCGGGTGTGATGATGTCGGCGGGACCGCTCTGGCAATCGAAGCTGACCACCGCCCGCCCCGCCGCCATGGCTTCCAGCAGGGCCATGGGGAAGCCCTCGTAGCGGGATGACAGCACGAACAAATCGGCTTGGGCCAGCACGCCCGCCACATCGCTGACCGTGCCGGGCAGATGGACGCGGCCCGTCAATCCGGCTTCGGCCAGCGTTCGTTCCAGCGCGGGCCGCTCGGCGCCTTCGCCGAAAATCACCAGATTCCAATCCGGGAAGCGGCCCGCGATTGCCCGGAACGCTTCAATCAAAAAATCGTGGCCCTTCTGCGGGGCCAAGCGTCCCAAGGTGACGACCGTGCGGGGGCCGAAACATCCGGGCCGAGTTAATGGGTTGGCCGGGGTGGCGAGTTCCACCGGATTGGGAATGGCAGAGGCCCGCCAGCGCGGCCATTGGGTCAAGGCCCAGCGCCGGGTGCCTTCGGTCAGCATCACCACCCGCGTCGCCCATGGGTAGGTGATACGCCGCAACAGGCTCCACGCCCGGCCAATCCGGTGACGGCGGGGATCGTTGTGTTCGGCCACGATGATTTTCCCGCCCAACCCCGCGCCCGCCAGCAAGGTCAGCACATTGGCTTGGTCGCCGAGACTGAACACCACCTCCGGGCGACCCGCCGCGATGGCCCGCCGCAATCCAATCAACCGCCGCAGGTTGTGGTGGATGGCGTCGAGCGGGCCGGATGAATCCACCATGCCCGCCAGCCCGATCCGTTCGATGCGCGGGTCCAGCGCATAGAAATCCGTGTCCGGCGTCGCCAGCGTCACCACCGTGACCTGCTTGCCCCGTTCGGCCCAGGCGTTCGCCAGGATCGACAGCACCCGCTCGGCCCCGCCCGCGCCCAAGGATGACGCGAAGAACAATAACCGCCCGGCGCTCATGGCGCGGCCTCCTGTGTTGGCTTGGGCCGGGAAGCCGCTCCCCGCGCCTCGGCCATGACTTCGGCGATCAGCGTTTCCCATTCGGCCATGATCCGCGCCGGGGCGTAGCGTTGCGCGGCTTGCCGGGCGTTCTGGCCCAGGCGGCGGCGTTCGGCTTCATCCGTCATCAAGCGGGCCATGGCGGCGGCGAGGGCGTCCGTGTCCTCCGGCGGCACCAGCAGGCCATCCTCGCCGTCCCGGACAATCTCCGAGGGGCCGGTGGGGCAATTGAAGCTGATGACCGGCAAGCCCAGCGCCATGGCTTCCGCCAGGACCAGGCAAAAGCCTTCGTACCGGGACGACACCGCGAACAAATCGGCCAGGGGCAGAATGGTCTCGGGTGCCTTGACCACGCCGGGCAGGGAGACGCGGCCTTCAAGCCCAAGCTGTGCGATTTGCCGCTCCAACGCCGCCCGCTCGGCGCCTTCGCCAAACACGACCAAGTGCCAGTCGCCGAACCGGGGCGCGAGCGTGGCGAACGCCTCGATCAGCAAGTCGAAGCCCTTCTGCGGCACCAGCCGACCCATGGCGGCGATGGTGTGGCGTCCGAACTGGGCGGGCGGTTCCGCCTGCGGCGGGCGGCTGGGCGGCTCGACCGGATTGGGCATGACCGCCACCCGCCAGCCCGGCCACAGCGTCTCGGCCCAGCCCGCCGCGTCCGCCGTCAACAGCGTGACCCGGCTGGCCTGTGGGTAGGTCAGCCGCCGCAATAGCGACCAGCGCCAGCCGATGGGGTGCATCCGGGGATCGTTGTGTTCGGTGGCGATGACCGGGACGCCGCTGCCGGACAGCGCCCGCAGCACGGCGACATTGGTGGTGTCCATGAAGCTGATGACCAGTTCGGGCGCGGTGTCCAGGATGGTTTTCCGCAAATCGCGCCGCCGCCGTCGTTGGCAGGACCAATCGAACCAGCGGCAACTGGCGGCGGCGGCGCCACGCGGCCCGATGCGCGTCCCCGTGTCCGGCACCTCGTAGTGCGCGGGGATGGCCGGATTCAGGATCAACAGGCTGACCCGGTGCCCGGCGTCCGCCAGCCAGCGCACCAGCCCGGCCATCACCCGCTCGGCGCCGCCGCAGCCCAGGCTGTAAATCACACAGGTAATTTGAAGGCCGCTCATATAAGGGTATTGTTAGCTTTTATTCCGACGGGATTGCAGCTTGTGATAAAGCTGATAAACGCCCAGTATCGGTTCAAATATCCGCTGTCGAATCGCGAATTGTTTACGGGATGCCTCGATAACCCCGGCGTCAGCCGCCAGCCGGGATTTGAATAACCGCAAGGCCGCTTCGTAGACCTTTATATCAATCCTATTCCTGTCCCGTATAGCCTGGCTTTGCGCCTCGCTGAATTGTAATAGCCTATGCTCGCTTTTTTGATTCAGTTTGGTATAGACGGGGTAGCTCTGCCAGCCTAAGCTGTGCTTGAACAGCAACAGGCTATCGTCGAAATATTCGGTGATACCGAAACAGGCTAGGCGGTTTTCCAATATATCCAGGGCTTGGGCGACAATAGCGTCTTCGCTCGCCTCCGGCAATTCGTATCCGGCATTGCCTAACAGAGTCCGGGTTTGTAGATTATCGATCCAAATATTGCAGGGGTCGGCCAGATAAGCGTCTATATTCTGATTGGCATCGACATTCCATACCTTGCCCTCGCTGATATGCTGGCAGAGTGACTTCACCCGCGCCACCGGGTCTCTTAAAAAGGTAATCGTCGGCAAGCCGTCAATGGATTGAATCCCGGTCATTAATGGCACATGGCCGCTCACAAAAACCAGTTTCGAGCGCTCCGTTTCGGTCAAGGCGTGATAGCGCTGCACATCCCGCTCGAAATCCCCCAAGAATACGAACGAATTACGTTTGAAGCGGTTCGCCTTATATAGCCTTCTTAGACAATTTGAAAAGGACGTGCCCGCGCTTTTGGGGATGTGTAGAAACCGGATTTTGTCGGGGCTTGCCATGGTATTACTCGCTACAAACGGAATCCTGTGGGCGGGTCTTTCTCGTTCCCACGCTGGAGCGTCACTGCCATTAAGTTAAGCGTGCGCGGGCCTTGATTTCGTTGGCTGAGCGGAGTCGAAGCCAGCGAAATCAAGGCC
>NZ_JBTEKS010000346.1:0-4735 GCF_054333355.1 Methylomagnum sp.
GTAGGTCGGGCTTAAGCCCGACCTACCCCTACGACACCAAATCCATCACGCCCGCCCCGGCCTCTCGATCCAACAGCCAGACGGTCGCGCCATCGCCCGCTTCAACCCTGCCAGCGGGCAGAACCAAACCGGCGGGTTCACCCCGGAACATCGCCCGCACCGGCTCGGCCTTGTCCGCCCCCGTCACCAGGAACCAGATTTGCGCCGCCCGGTTGATGGCGTCCAAAGTCAGCGTCAGCCGCACGGGCGGCGGCTTGGGCGACTCGAAAATCGCCGCGACGGCACCGGGATAATCGGGCCGACCAGGGAACAGCGAGGCGGTGTGCCCGTCCGGCCCCATGCCCAGCAAAACCAGGTCGAGGCGGGGCAGCGGTGCGCCGTCGAAGAAGCTTTGCAAGCTTTCGGCATAGCGGGCCGCGTCGGCTTCCGGCGTGTCGCCTTCCGTCGGCATGGCGAAAATGTTTTCCGGCGGGATGGGCACATGATTCAGCAGGGTTTCCCGCGCCAGGAGCAGCGTGCTGTCGGGATGATCCGGCGGCACATAGCGCTCGTCGGCGAAGAAGATATGTACCCGCGTCCAATCCACGGCGTGGAGATAAGGCGGCTGCGCCAGCAACGAATAAAGCCGACGCGGCGTGCTGCCGCCGGACAGGGCCACCGAGAAGCGACCGTGGTCCTCGATGGCCCGGCCCGCCGCGTCGGCGAAACGGGCGGCGGCTTCGCGGGCCAGATCGTCGGGGCTGTTGGCGATGAAGAGTTGTCGGGTCATGGTCTGCGCAGCGCCTTGTAGCGGTTGATGAGTCCGTTGGTAGAGCTGTCGTGGGACGTCACCACCGTGTCGTCGGCCACTTCGGCGAGGACGGTCCTGGCGAGTTGCTTGCCCAACTCCACGCCCATCTGGTCGAACGAATTGATGTTCCAGAGGGCGCCTTGGACGAATATCTTGTGTTCGTACAGAGCGATGAGGCTGCCCAGGGTTTCCGGGGTGAGCCGCTTATAAAGGATGGAATTAGAGGGCCGGTTGCCCCGGAAGGTTTTCGCCGCCGCCAGTTCTTCCAAGCGTTCGCCGGTGACGCCTTCGGCCCGCAACTCGGCCTTGGCCTCCTCGCAGGTCTTGCCCTTCATCAAGGCTTCGGTCTGGGCGATGTAATTGGAGATGAGGATTTCGTGATGCTTCCCCATGTTGTGGTGGCCTTGCGCCGCCGCGAGGAAGTCGCAGGGGATCAGTTCGCTCCCCTGGTGCATCAACTGGTAGAAAGCGTGCTGGCCGTTGGTGCCGGGCTGGCCGAAGATGATGGGTCCAGTGCTGTAGTCCACCGGGTGGCCCTCGATGTCCACGGTCTTGCCGTTGCTCTCCATGTCGCCCTGCTGGAGATAGCTGGGCAGGTGTTCCAGGTATTGGTCGTAGGGCAGGATGGCGTAGGCGTCGGCATGGAAGAAGTTGTCGTACCAGATGCCCAACAGCGCCATGATGACCGGGATGTTCTGGCTGAAATGGGCCGCACGGAAATGCTCGTCCACCCGGTGGGCGCCTTCCAGCAGCGCCTCGAAGCGGTCCATGCCCACCGCCAGGGCGATGGATAGGCCCACGGCGGACCACAGCGAGTAGCGGCCCCCGACCCAGTCCCAGAACTCGAACATGTTGGCGGTGTCGATGCCGAATTCGGCCACCTTCTCCGCGTTGGTGGAAATCGCCACGAAATGCTTGGCGACGGCGGCGGGATCGTTGACCTTCGCCAGCAGCCAGTCCCGCGCCGTCCGGGCGTTGGTCATGGTCTCCGGGGTGGTGAAGGTCTTCGAGACGATGCAGAACAGGGTGGTCTCGGGGTCCAGGTTCTTGAGGTTGAACACCAGGTCGGCGTCGTCCACATTGGACACGAAGCGGACCCGCAGCCCCGAGTCGCTGTAAGGCGCCAGCGCCTTCACCACCATCCTCGGCCCCAGGTCGGAGCCGCCGATGCCGATGTTGACCACATGGGTGATGGACTTGCCGGTGCAGCCTTTCCACCAGCCCGAGCGGATGGCCTCGGTGAAGCCGCGCATCTTGGCCAACACCCGGTTCACGTCGGGCATCACGTCCTCGCCGTCGAGCAGGATGGGCCGGTTGGAACGGTTGCGCAGGGCCACATGCAGCACGGCGCGGTTCTCGGTGACGTTGATCCGGGCGCCCCGGAACATGGCCGAAATCTTGTCGGCGAGTCCCGTCTGGTTGGCGAGATCGAAAAGCAGGCTCAGGGTTTGGTCGGTGACCCGGTTCTTCGAGTAGTCGAACAACAGGTCGCCGAAGCCGAGGGAGAAGCGTTCGAAGCGCTGGGGATCGGCGGCGAACAAATCCCGCATGTGGACCTGGGCCATGTCCCGCCAGTGCGCTTCAAGGGTGCGCCAAGCCGGAAGTTGAGTGGGTTGAGTCATTGTGCGAGTCCCGCTGGTTGTTTTCGCGGGGGATGCTACTACAGGGCGCTTGGCGAATAAACCGCCGCGACATCCCGCTGAACCGTGGCCTCCCGACTTGAGGATAGCCCATAAAAACTCACGCCGCTTGCCGTTCGCGTTTCAGTATGGAAACACGAACGGCAAGCGGCGTAATCACTCGCCAATCAAGCGAAAGGGGCCGCGTGGCCCCCTCGCTTCAATTCTTAATTGACGCCCTTGCCGTTCAGGTAGGGGCCGTAGTGCTTGTCCACGTTGGGGATGTGGCTGTACAGCCAGTCCTTCACGAACACGCAGGTGTCGCCGGTGATTTCGATTTCGCCGGCATGGAATTTTTTCTGTACGTCCAGGCAGGTGTTGACCAGTTCGACATGGAGGGCTTTGTGGGCTTCGGTGTCGGGATAGCCGTGCGCGTCGAACAGGTCTTCTTCGGTCTTGAAGTGACCAGCCACATAACCAATCAAGGCATCCAGTTTCTGGCCGACAACCGCCCGATCACCGGCGGCGACGGCATCATTGAGGTCGTTGGTCATGTCGAAAATGACCTTATGCTCGTCGTCCGCTGCGGTAACGTTGGTAGCGAACGCTTCGGCGGTCCAATTCAGTAGAGCCATGGGATTTACCTCCTCAATTTGTCGTAGGTTTTATGGGGCCAAAAGGCAGGAGCAATCTATATCCTTATCGGAAACGATGGCTTGACTTAAATCAAACAAAACAATCTTTCGACTCAAAACCATCCTGCGAATGATGAAGCCGGGGCCGGTGGCTCTCGGGTTATAATTCGTGCTATTCAGTCACTTAGAGATATTCACGCCTATGAGCAGCGAACCAAAACCCTGGGCGGGCCGCTTCACCGAAGCCACTGACGCCTTCGTGGAAGCCTTCACCGCCTCGGTCGGCTTCGACCAGCGCCTCGCCCGCCACGACGTCCAAGGCTCCATCGCCCACGCCACCATGCTGGCCCGCATCGGCGTCCTGTCCGAGAAGGACCGCGACGCCATCATCGCCGGGCTGGAAAACATCCTGGCGGAGATCGAGCGCGGGGATTTCTTCTGGTCGGTGCAACTGGAAGATGTCCACATGAACATCGAGGCCCGCCTCACCGACCGCATCGGCGAGGCGGGCAAGAAGCTGCACACCGGACGCTCCCGCAACGACCAAGTGGCGACCGACATCCGTTTATATTTGCGGGAGGAAATCGACCACATCGGCGCGGAAATCCGCCGCCTGCAAACGGGCCTCCTGGACCTCGCCGAGCGGGAGGCCGACACCATCCTGCCGGGCTTCACCCATCTGCAAGTGGCCCAGCCCATCAGCTTCGGCCATCACCTGTTGGCGTGGTTCGAGATGCTGGCGCGGGATCACGACCGGCTGCGCGACTGCCGCAAGCGGGTCAACGTCATGCCGCTGGGTGCCGCCGCCCTGGCCGGGACCACTTTCCCGCTGGACCGCCACTACGCGGCGGAACTGCTGGGCTTCGACCGCCCCGCCGCCAACTCGCTGGACGCCGTCAGCGACCGGGATTTCGCCATCGAATTCACCGCCGCCGCCAGCCTCGCGATGATGCATTTGTCGCGCTTCTCGGAAGAACTCATCCTGTGGACCTCGGCCCAGTTCGGCTTCGTCGATCTGCCCGACGCCTTCTGCACCGGCTCGTCGATCATGCCGCAGAAGAAGAACCCGGACGTGCCGGAACTGGTGCGCGGCAAGTCGGGCCGGGTGTTCGGCCACCTCATCGGACTCTTGACCTTGATGAAGGGCCAGCCGCTCGCCTACAACAAGGACAACCAGGAAGACAAGGAGCCGCTGTTCGACACCATCGACACCCTCAAGCACTGCCTCCGCGCCTTCGCCGACATGGTGCCGCACCTTAAGCCCAACCGCGAAGCGATGCGACTAGCCGCCCTCAAGGGCTACGCCACCGCCACCGATTTGGCCGATTATCTGGTGCGCCGGGGCATCGCCTTCCGCGACGCCCATGAAATCGTCGGCAAGGCCGTCAGGTTGGGCATCGAAACGGGCCGCGATTTGTCCCGGCTGGAATTGACCGAATTGCGGGAACTGTCCGCCACCATCGAAGCCGACGTGTTCGAGGTGCTGACTTTGGAAGGCTCGATCCAGGCCCGCGACCACTTCGGCGGCACCGCCCCGGCCCAGGTCCGCGCCGCCATCCAACGCGCCCGCTTAGCCATTCAAGAGGAATCCCCCGCGTGATTACCGACGACCGGGTTACGACACTCTTAGACCTCATCCGCCACGGCGAGCCGGAGGGCGGCATCCGCTATCGCGGCCAGACGGACGACCC